>JBKPMS010000055.1:0-11751 GCA_046732275.1 Actinomycetota bacterium
CCTCGACCTGCTGCGAGAGGCGATCCCGAGGGAGCCGCTCAAGCTCGCGACGCAGGAGCAGTTCGTCTACAACAAGGAGTTCCACAACGTGATCATCGTGGCGTGCGGGAACACGCTGATCGCGATCGCCGCGCAGCCCGTTTTCACGGTGCTCCAGACGAACCTCGCGCGCTCGACGCTCGGCACTCGCTTCCACAGATCGATCAACGAGCATCACAGGGGCATCGTCGCCGCGATCGAGGCGGGTGACGCGGAGGCGGCCGGCGGGGAGATGCTCGCGCATCTCGAGTTCCTCCGCCCCTTCTACGAGAAGGCGTGGCGGCACGCCGTCGGCGCCCGAAGCCGGGCGTGACGCTCCCGCTCCACGACGTCCGCGTCATCGCGATCGAGCAGTACGGCGCCGGTCCGTGGGGAACGCTGCAGCTCGCCGACCTCGGCGCGGAGGTGATCAAGATCGAGGATCCGGCCTCGCGCGGGGACGTCAGTCGCTACGTGCCGCCGTTCCAGGAAGGCGAGGATTCGCTCTTCTTCGAGACGCTCAACCGGAACAAGAAGAGCGTCTCGCTCGACCTTCGCCATCCTCGCGGCCGCGCCGTGCTCGAGGATCTCGTGCGCCGCTCGGACGTCCTCTACTCGAACCTGCGCGGCGACCAGCCGGATCGGCTGGGCCTCCGTTACGCCGACCTCCGAGAGCTCAACCCGCGGATCGTTTGCTGCTCGCTGTCCGGTTTCGGCATGACCGGGCCGCGCGCGCGGGAGGGCGGCTACGACTACATGATGCAAGGCCTCGCCGGCTGGATGAGCCTGACCGGAGAGCCCGACGGGCCGCCGACCAAGAGCGGCCTGTCGCTTGTGGACCTGTCGGGCGGATACGTGTCCACGATCGCTGTGCTGAGCGGGCTGTGGCGTGCGCGGCGCGACGGCGTCGGCTGCGACTGCGACGTCTCGCTGTTCGAGACGGCGCTGCACGAGCTGATCTACGTCGGCACGTGGGCGGCCACTCAGGGATACGTTCCGCCCCGCCGCCGGAACTCGGCGCATCCGGTGATCGTCCCCTTCCAGAACTTCCCCACCGCCGACGGCTACATCGTCGTCGCGTGTCCGAAGCAGAAGTTCTGGGAGCGGCTATGTGAGGTGATCCGGCGTCCCGAGCTCGCGACGGACGAGCGTTTCGAGGACTTCGCCGGCCGCGATCGCAACCGCGACGAGCTGGAGCCGATCCTCGAGGCGGCGTTCGCGGAGCGAACGAGCGGCGAGTGGCTCGAGGTGCTCGCCGAGGCGGACATCCCGAGCGCGGCCGTGAACGACGTCGAAGACGCGCTGCGTGATCAGCAGGCGGTAGCCCGCGGCTCGGTCGTCGAATACGACCACCCATCGCTGGGGCAGGTTCGTCAGGTCGCGAGCCCGCTGCGGGTCGGCGACGAGCTGCCGCTCCGACGGGGGCCCTTCCGCGGCGAGCACACGCAAGACGTGCTCGTCGAGGTGTGCGGCTACTCCCACGAGCGGGTGCGCGAGCTCGCCGACGACGGCGTCTTCGGCGACGTCGCGGTCGAGGCGTAGCCGTGCAGCGCGACCTCGTCGGCTACGGCGAGCATCCTCCCGATCCTCGGTGGCCGAACGGCGCACGCCTCGCGGTCAGCTTCGTCCTCAACTACGAGGAGGGCGGCGAGTCGAGCGTGGACGAGGGCGATCCCGCCGCGGAGGCGTTCCTGCACGAGGTCGTCGGTGCGGCGCCGACTGTGGGACGGCGGAACCCGAACGTGGAGTCGATGTTCGAGTTCGGCAGCCGCGCCGGCTTCTGGCGCGTCCACCGGATCTTCACGCGGCACGGCCTTCCGCTGACGGTCTACGGCGTCGGGCAGGCGCTCGAGCGGAACCCGGACGCGGCGCAGGCGATGGTCGCGGCGGGCTGGGAGGTGGCGAGCCATGGATGGCGCTGGATCGACTACCTGGACATGTCCGAGGAGGAGGAGCGAGCGCACATCCACCGAGCGATCGAGGCGATCGAGCGTGCGTGCGGTGTTCGCCCCGTCGGCTGGTACACGGGCCGTGTGTCAGTGAATACGCGCCGGCTCGTCGTCGAGGCAGGCGGCTTCCTCTACGACTCGGACTCGTACGCCGACGAGCTGCCGTACTGGGTCGACGTGGCCGGCCGTCCCCATCTCGTCATCCCGTACACGCTCGACGCGAACGACTTCAAGTTCCTGCTTACGAACGGGTTCGTCACCGCAGCGGATTTCCTCGAGTACCTCGTCGACTCGTTCGAGCAGCTCTACGAGGAGGGAGGGCGGATGATGAGTGTCGGGCTGCACTGCCGCATCGTCGGCCGCCCGGGCCGCGCCCGTGCGCTCGACGGCTTCCTCGCGCATGTGCGCGAGCGCGACGACATCTGGGTCACCACGCGTGCGGAGATCGCGCGCCACTGGCACGCGAGTCACGCGCCGGTCTAGCCAGCGGCGGCCTGGATGCTCGCGGCCTGGGTGACTTGAGTTGACGTGCTCCGCGCTGCGTCGGCAGAATCGCCTCTTCCGACCCGGAGGTGTTGTCGATGTCCTGGAGCCTGAAGGGGAGTACATCGAGACCTGCTCATGCGAGCTCATGTGCCCGTGCAACCTGTCCTTCGACCACGGCGCCACCTACGACTTCTGTCGTGTGACGCTCGTCTTCAACATTCGCGAAGGAGAAATCGAGGGTACGAACATCGCTGGGCTCAAGGTTGCAGCGATCGCGGACTCGCCGAAGATAATGACCGAGGGAAACTGGCGGCTCGGGGTGTTCGTCGACGAACAGGCAACGGATGAGCAGGCCGACAAGCTCGTCAAGGTCTTCACGGGACAACTGGGCGGGCCGATGGCCGGGATCGCTCCGCTCGTCGGCGAGGTGCTCGGCGTGGAGAAGGCACGGATCGAGGTGCAAGACGAAGGCGTACGTCACAGCGTCCGGATCGGGGACGCGATCGATTTCGAGATCGAGGACATCGTGCCCTTCGGTGTCGAGACGGGGGAGCCGATCCGATTCCAGGGAATGTTCCACCCGGTGGCGTCCGATCTGACGATGGCCGAAGCGAAGCGATCTCGGATTAATGCCTTCGGCATCGAGTACGAGGGCAAGACCGGGCTCTCGACGTCCGAGTTCTCCTGGGCCGCCTGAACGAGTGATCGCCTCGGCCCAGGCTCGCGACCCTCGCGACGCGGGTCTCGCTCCCGCGTTTGCCGCCGCACGCGCGAGGCTCGCGCTCGTCGGTCTGCTCATCGCGCTCGCCGCTGTCGGGTGGTGGTGGACCGTCGACCGGATGCAGGGCATGGACAACGGCCCGTGGACGGATCTCGGAGCGCTGGGCTGGTTCCTCGGCGTATGGGTCGTGATGATGGCCGCGATGATGTTCCCGTCGGTCGCCCCGACGGTGGCGCTGTATTCGCGGATGACCAGGGAGCGTTCCCCGCTGTCGCCGCTCCTGTTTGCGGCGGGGTATCTCGTTACGTGGACGGTTGCCGGCTTGCTCGCCTTCGCGATCGCGGTTGCCGGCGGTCGGACCGTCGGCGACGTGCTCGCGTGGGATCGAGCAGGTCGGTGGGTGGCGGGCGCGACCCTGCTCGCCGCTGCGGTCTACGAGCTGACGCCGCTCAAGGATGTCTGTCTCGGAAAGTGTCGAAGCCCGCTCGGGTTCCTGCTCGGATCTTGGCGCGAAGGACCGCTGGGATCAGTGCACATGGGCGTGAAGAACGGGGCGTGGTGCGTCGGCTGCTGCTGGGCCCTGATGGCGTCGCTCTTCGCACTCGGAGTGATGAGCATCGCCTGGATGGCGTTCGTCGCTGGGTTGATCGCAGTCGAGAAGACCGTCCCGTGGCGTCGGGTGGCAATTGTCGGGACGACGGCAATCCTTCTCGCTCTGGGCGTCCTGCTGCTCGCGGCGCCTGGAGCCATCCCTGCCCTCAAGACCCCTGGAAACAGCCCGATGACTCACATGGACAAGATGGGCTCGTAGCGCCTCCTCGTCCGAAGCTAGCCGACGCAGAACGGATTTCCTTCCGGGTCGCGCAGGACCGTGAAGGTACGCGACGTGCCCTGCTTCGTCTCGACGATGGAAGCGCCGGCTGCCGTTAACCGCGCGATCTCGGCCTCCCGGTCATCTGTCCTGAAGTCGAGATGGATCGGGTACGACTCGGGCCTCGACTTCTCGCGCCGGTGGAAGTAGAAGCGAGGCCGGCCTCCGTCCGACGCTCTCACCAGGTGGAAGCCGCTGATGTCCGGCTCGCCGACGCCGGCGTCGCGGAACTGCCGGAGAATCGATTCGGGGATCCCGTCGTCCGGCCAGCCGAGCGCGAACGCCCAGAACCGTCCGAGCTCCCGGGGCTCCGCGCACGCGAACGTGACGGTCCAGACGTGCGCGCGCTCGATGTTCGGCGGGCCCTCCAGACAGAAGCCGTTCCCCTCGGGATCGCGCATGACCGTGCACGTGTCGGCGAGCTCGCCGATTCGGTACGACTTCGTCTCGACGAGGCTCCCGCCGAGCTCGAGGACCCGCTCGAGCTCGGCCTCGCGGTCGGGCACGTTTATGTCCAGGTGGATCGGGACCTCGATCGTCTCGGACTTCGGCATTCTGTTGAAGAGCAGGCGCACGTCCTCGCCGCGCGGGTCCGATGCGATCCAACTGTCCCCGGCGGGAACGCGCTCGTAGCCGAGCAGCGCCGACCAGAAGTCGCTGACGCGGTCCGGATCCGCGCATGAGAAGGTGACGTGAAGCAACTGCAGCATGGTTCACTCAGGCCGGGACGAGCGCCGTCGCGAAGAACTCCGTGACGATGCGGATCGCATCCTGTGGGCACTCGACGAGGTCCGCGTGCCCGATGTCCGGGAACTCGACCAGTGTGATGTTCGAGTTCAGCTCGGCCATCTGGCGCGCGCCGAGGCCGGATGGCGCGAGGTCCGGCGGGCAGAGGACGTCGTGGGTCCCGTTCGTCATCAGGAGCGGCCGCGAGATCTCCGCGACGAGCGGCGACAGGTCCATGTTCTCCATCGCGAGGCACGCCTGGCGGACCGTGTACGGGTCGTTGTAGCCGACGATCTGGCGCACAAGCTCGAAGATGTCGGCGCCGTCCGGGCTTTCCATGAACTTCGCCCCGACGGCCTGCGTCGTCACGTGGTCCGAGAAGTCGTCCCACGGCATCGACTCGGCCATCCTTCGCCAGACACGGAACAGGGTCTTCCTGTAGAGATCCGGCTTCGCGAAGGCAACGTCGGCGCAGGCTGCGATCACCCGGTCCGGGAACTTTGCCGTGAACGCGATCGCGATCATCCCGCCCATCGACGTGCCGTGGACGAACACGCGGTCGAGCCCGACGGCGTCGAGGAGCCCGGCCCCGTCCTGCGCCCAGCCTTCGATGGTGTACTGCTCGCGCGGACGAGCCGATGCGCCGTACCCTCGCGCGTCGAACGAAAGCAGGCGGAATCCCTTTTCCAGGAAGCCGTCGTTGACGAGCCCGAAGTTGTGGCGCCCGAACAGGCCGCCGCCGAATTGCAGGACGACGGGAGCGTCTTCCGGCCCCGTCAGCTCGTAGTAGAGACGGATCCCAGCGTCGATCTCGGCGTACGCCATCGGCTCCTCCTTTGACAGACTCCGGAAGTCTGACTTATAGAACGCGGACGCCAAACTGAGGAGGCGCGATGCGGATCAAGTACATCATCCCGTTCCCGTTCGACGAGGAAGGAATTGCCAACCGTGCGGCGCAGATCCAGCGCGACGTGCTCGGCCCCGACACGGAAGTGGAGTGCGTTCCGGTCCGCAACAGCGCCACGCTCGTCGACTGCTACTACGAAGACCTCGTCTTCGACATGTACATCACCGAAGCCGGCCTGCGCGCCGAAGAGGAGGGCTACGACGCCGTCGTCATGGACACCGTGTCCGACTCGGGCATGTACGCGCTGCGCTCGCGCCTTCAGATCCCGGTGATCGGCCCCGGGCTCGTGTCGTACCTCGTGGGAATCCTGCTCGGCCACCGCTTCTCGATCATCACGATGTGGGACAAGTGGACGCACCTGTACGAGAAGAACCTCGCGCTCTATCACCTCGAGCAGAAGTGCGCCTCGATCCGCGCCGTGAACATCCCGCCCGACGTCGAGGCCCTGTTCACCGGCAAGGAAGAGGAGATGTTCGCCAAGCTGACGGCCGAGGCGCAGAAGGCGATCGACGAGGACGGCGCCGGCGTGATCCTGCTCGGTTCGACGACGATGCACCAGGCAGGTGACTACATGTCGGAGCATCTGCCGGCGCCCGTCGTGAATCCGGGGCCCGTAGCGATCAAGCTGACCGAGTCGATCGTCCAGCTCGGGCTCACGCACTCCAAGGTCGACTTCCCGTCGCCGAGCTCGATCATCGACGACCGGTTCTTCTCGCTCGCCGGCGCCGCCGTGGAAGTGGGTTAGGGGGCCGTGGGCTTCAGTCCCACTTCCGGCCGACTCGGTCCCACGCGACGTCGCTCGGCATCCATTCCGTGTTGATCCTGGACATCAGCCTCGTCACCTTCTCCGAGCCGCACTTCGGGCAGGGCGGGGCGGGCTTCGTCGAGCTCGAGAGAAACTCCTCGAACCGCTCGTCGCAGTCGCCGCACCGGTACTCATAGATCGGTATGGCGACGGAGTCTAGCCCTGCGGCGCCCTCGGTCGAGCTCCTGCGCGGTCTCGCGGCGCAGCAGAACGTCTACCCGGACGACGCCGATCTCGAGGCCGTCCTGGGATTCCTCCGCCTGATCCTGCCTGCCCTCGCGGACCTCGAGCGGCGGCTTCCTTCCGAGTCGGCGCCGTGAGCGTCGTCGCTCTGGCGAAACGGCTGCGGGCCGGCGAGCTCTCGCCGCCGGAAGCGGTGCAGTCGTACCTCGACCGCATCGAGCGGATCGACGGCGAGGTCAACTCGTACATCACGGTTCGGCCAGAGGAGGCGCTCGCGGAGGCCCGCGCCCTCGACGAGAGGGAGGAACGGGGACCGCTGTGGGGAGTCCCCGTAGCTGTCAAGGACGTGATCGACGTTGCCGGAACGCGTACGACGGCCGCCTCGAAGATCCTCGCCGACAACGTCGCCGCACATGACGCGGAAACGGTGGGGCGACTGAAGGCCGCGGGCGCCGTCCTCCTCGGGAAGCTGAACACGCACGAGTTCGCGTACGGCGCGATGACGACGAGCCCGCACTTCGGGCCGGCGCACAATCCCTGGTCGCTGGACCGCATCTGCGGCGGGTCGAGCGGAGGGAGCGGGGCAGCGATGGCCGCCGACCTCGCCGCCGGAACGCTCGGCACCGACTCCGCCGGCTCGGTGCGGATTCCCGCGGCGTTCTGCGGTGTCACCGGCCTCCGTCCTTCCACGGGCCTCGTCTCGAACCGCGGTGTGGTGCCCGTTTCCTGGTCGATCGACACCGTCGGCCCGATCGCGCGGACCGCGGAGGATTGCGCTCTGCTACTGGATGTCGTCGCCGGGACGCAGACGGATCTCGGGAACGGCGTGAGCAGCCTGCGGATCGGCATCGTCGACGAGCTGCTGGCTCGGGCAGATCCGCGCGTCGCGGCCGTTGTCGAGGCTGCGGTCGAAAACCTGGCCGCACGCGGCGCGGCCGTCGAGGCGACGGAGGTGCCGCTCCTCGAGGAAGCCGGCACCATCAACCAGCTCCTCATGCTGCCGGAGGCGACGAACGTCCACCTACGGTGGATGAGGGAGCGGCTCGCCGACTACGGGCCGGACGTCAGGGCGCGACTACTCGCCGGGCTGCTCCTGCCACCGACCGCCTACGTCACCGGACTGCGCGCGCGCCGGTGGTTCAACGACGGCATCCGGAAGCTCTTCGACCGTTTCGACCTGCTTGCCGCGCCGGCGATGCCCATCACGGCTCCGCCGCTCGGCGAGGACACGGTCGAGGTGCGCGGCGAGAAGATGCCCTACCGTTTGGCGCTGATCCCGTTCAACAGCCCGTGGAGCCTCGCGGGCCTGCCCGCCGCGAGCGTGCCGTGCGGGTTCGTCGACGAGCTGCCCGTAGGCCTGGCGCTCGTCGGGCGCCGCCTCGGGGAACAGACGGTGCTCCGCGCCGCCCACGCGTTCCAGCAGGCAACCGCCTGGCACGAGCAGCGACCGCCCATCGAGGCGCTCGCCGCCACGACGCCTATGTCAGACTTCGCACGCGGCGGCGCGTGACCACGGTGCCGCTGCCTCGGCGGCTCTCGCGAGAAAGGGGAAGCGCATGTCGGTACTGATCAAAGGCGGCCGCATCATCACGGCCGCCGACGACTACACGGGCGACGTGTTCATCGAGAACGGGACGATCTCTCTCATCGGCGAGTCGCTTGACGTGTCCGCCGACAAGGTCATCGACGCGAGCGGGAAGTACGTCCTCCCGGGCGCGATCGATCCGCACACGCACATCGAGCTGCCCTTCGGCGGCACGATCACCTGCGACGACTTCACGTCGGGCACGGTGTCCGCGGCATTCGGAGGCACGACGTCGCTCGTGGACTTCTGCTTCCAGATGCCGGGTCAGACGTTTGCCGAGGCGCTCGAGACCTGGCACGAGAAGATCGAGCGTTGCCCGCCGGTGATCGACGTCGGCTTCCACATGGCGATCACCGATCTCAAGGAAGGAGGCACGCTCGAGGACCTCGCCAAGGTCCCGGACGAGGGCGTGACGAGCTACAAGCTCTTCATGGCTTACAAGGGCGCCGTCATGGTCGACGACGAGACGCTCTTCAAGTCGATGGAGGTCGCGTCCGACACCGGCGCATTGGTCATGGTCCATGCCGAGAATGGCGACGCCATCGACATCATCGTCAAGCGCGCTCTCGCGGAAGGAAAGACAGAGCCGAAGTGGCACGCGCTCACGCGGCCACCGGAAACCGAGGGCGAGGCGACGAACCGCGCCATCCAGCTCGCGCACATCGCGAACGCGCCGCTGTACGTCGTCCATGTGTCGTGCAAAGAGTCGACGGAGCCGATCGCGATCGCGCGTGACAAGGGCTGGAACATCTGGGGCGAAACCTGCACGCAGTACTTCTTCATCGACCTCGACAAGCTCGTGAACGCGTCCGGATTCGAGGGCGCGAAGTACGTGTACACGCCGCCGCCGAGGGCGAAGGAGAACTTCGACCACCTCTGGGACTGCGTTGCGAAAGACGTCCTGTCCGCGGTCTCGACCGACCACTGCCCGTTCAACTTCGACGGCCAGAAGACGCTCGGCAAGGACGACTTCTCCAAGATTCCGAACGGCGGGCCGGGGATCGAGAACCGCCTCCACATGCTGCACCACTTCGGCGTCCGCGAAGGCCGGATCTCGCTGAACCGGTTCGTCGAGCTGACGTCCACGAACGTGGCGAAGCTCTTCGGCCTGTACCCGCGCAAGGGCACGATCGCGGCCGGGAGCGACGCAGACATCGTCGTGTGGGATCCGGAGAAGAGACTGACCATCTCGGCCGAGACGCATCATTCGAACGTCGACTACAACCTCTTCGAGGGGACCGAGGTCCAGGGCGCTCCCGAGGTGGTTCTCGTCCGCGGCCAGGTGATCGTCGAGGGCGACGAGCTCGTCGCTCAGCCGGGAGCCGGCCAGTTCATCAAGCGGGCCCGCTTCGGTGAGCAGCTCGCGCCGGCGGCGAAGGCGGTGGCGTAATGCCCGACGAGGAAGCCCGGCGCGTCTACGAGGAAGCGCGCATCGGGGAGAACGTCACGCTCGGACAGAGCCCGGCCGTGCTCGTCGTGGACTTCAGTTGCGGCTTCACGGACGCGGCGTGCACGCTCGGTGCGGACATGACGGCCGAGGTCGAGGCGACGAAGCGGCTCCTCGACGCCGCGCGCGCGAGAGGGCTCCCCGTGATCTTCACGACGATCGGCTACGAGCCGAGCCTCAAGGACGGTGGCCTCTGGATGCAGAAAGTGCCGGCGCTGGCCGACCTTCAGCTGGGTGGCCACTGGGTGGAGATCGACCCGCGCCTCGAACCGCGCGAGGACGAACCGGTGATCGTCAAGAAGGGAGCGTCGGGGTTCTTCGGCACGAACCTCGCCGCGATCCTCGTCTCCCAGCACATCGACTCGGTGATCATGTGCGGGGCGACGACGAGCGGCTGCGTCCGTGCGACGGCCATCGACCTGCTCCAGTACGGGTTCCCCACCATCGTTCCCCGCGAATGCGTCGGCGACCGCGCTCAGGCGCCGCACGAGGCGAATCTGTTCGACATCAACGCGAAGTACGCGGATGTGGTCTCGCTCGACGAAGCGCTCGAGTACGTGGAAAGCGTGCGGGAGAAGGTAGGCGCTCCGGCCTGAGCTGCTGATGGCCGAGCCGAGGACGCTCACCGAGAGGATCGTCTCGGAGCACCTCGCCGCGAGCACCGACGAGGAGATCGAGCTCCGTGTCGACCAGATCCTGCTCGAGGACGCGACCGGGACGATGGCGTGCCTTCAGTTCGAGCGGCTGGGGCTCGACCGCGTTGCGGTGCCGACCGTCTCGTACGTCGACCACAACGTGCTCCAGTTCGACAACAAGAACCCGGAGGATCACGCGTACCTGCGGACCTTCGCCGCGCGGTACGGCCTGCTCTATTCGCGGCCGGGCAACGGCATCTCGCACTACCTCCATCTCGAGCGCTTTGCGAGACCGGGAACGGTCCTGGTCGGAGCTGACAGCCATACGACGATGGCGGGCGCGCTTGCCGTGCTCGCCGTCGGCGCCGGCTCCACCGAGGTGGCCGTCGCCATGGCAGGCCGCCCCTATCCACTGCAGCGTCCCATCGTTGTCGGCGTCGAGCTCCGGGGAAGCCTGCCGCCGTGGGTGCAGTCGAAGGACGTCGTGCTCGAGCTGCTGCGCCGACGCGGTGTCCGAGGCGGACGCGGCCGGATCTTCGAGTTCCACGGGGACGGGGTCGCAACGCTGTCTGCTACCGACCGCGGGACGATCTGCAACATGGTCATGGAGACCGGCGCGACGACCGGCATCTTCCCGAGCGACGAGCAGACGCGGCGCTGGCTCGCGGCGCAAGGGCGCGAGGAGGAGTTCACCGAGCTCGCGGCGGACCGAGGCGCGACGTATGACGAGCTCGAGGTGATCGAGCTCGGCTCACTGGAGCCGCTCATCGCGTTGCCCTCCTCGCCCGGGAACGTCGTGCCGGTGACGGAGGCGACCGGTACCCCCACGCGGCAAGTGTGCGTCGGCAGCTCGGTCAACTCGTCGTACGAGGATCTCGCGATCGTTGCCGCGGTGCTACGCGGCCGCACGCTGCGACCTCAGCTCGACCTCACGGTCACGCCCGGCTCGCGCAACATTCTCGACCTGATCCTGCGATCCGGTGTCTACGCAGACCTGCTCGCGGCGGGCGCACGCATCCTCGAGCCGGCGTGCGGGCCCTGCATCGGCATGGGGCAGGCGCCGGCGGCGGGAGCCGTGTCCGTGCGGACGTTCAACCGCAACTTCCCAGGCCGAAGCGGGACGACTGATGACCGCGTGTACCTCTGCTCTCCCGCCACTGCCGCCGCCACCGCGCTTCGCGGAGTGATCACAGACCCGCGTGAGCTGGGCGATCCACGGGAGCTCTCATCACCTACGACCGCAGCGGTGGGCGTCGACCAGATCGTCTTGCCCCCCGACCCCGAGCAGGCACGCAGGGTCGAGCTCGAGCAGGGCCGGAACATCGTGGGACCGCCGCCGGTCCCGTCGCTTCCCGAGTCGATCGACGGGCGCGTGCTGATCGTCGCTCCTGACGACGTCTCCACAGGCGACCTCGCAC
>JBKPMS010000056.1:0-17313 GCA_046732275.1 Actinomycetota bacterium
GTGCACCGGCGAGCGCGCGAGCTGGCGGGCACGCTGGCGCGCGAGCTCGCCGCTCGAGGCCACGAGGTGGCCCCGCGCGGCGCCACGACGCTGGTGTCGTGGCGCGTCGACGGCGACGCCGAGGCGCAGCGCGACCGGCTGGTGGACGACGGCATCGTCATCCGGGACCTGCCGGGGCGCGGCCTGCTTCGCGCGTCGGTCGGCGCGTGGAACGACGCGTCGGACCTCGAGCGGTTGCTCGACGCGCTCTAGGCGCGACCGGGGTACTGAATCTGCTGCACGGCCCAGCCGTTCCCGTCGGGGTCGCTGAAGAAAAGGAACCGGCCCCACGGGAAGTCCTGGACCTCGCCCACGTCGACGCCTTGGCCGCTGAGGTCGGCCTTGGCCTCTTCGATGTCGTCGACGACGACCTGCAGCCCCTTCACCGAGCCGGGCTCGCTGTCGACGACGCCCTTGCCGATGGCGATCGAGCACGCCGAGCCGGGCGGCGTGAGCTGCACAAACCGCATGTCGTCGCTGACGGTGTGGTCGTGGTCGGGATTGAAGCCGGCCTGGTCGACATAGAACGCCTTGGCCCGGTCGACGTCAGAGACGGGGACGGCGACGAGCTCGAGCTTGTAGTCCATGCGAAGCTCCTTCGGTCGGTTGCGGCGCTCACGCTATGCGACATTGCGGTCAAGGACGGTCCGCAATCCGTGCGACGATCCCGGGCGTGCTCGACACCTCCGCCCGCCTGCTCGGTCTTCTGTCACTGCTTCAAGGACGGCGCGACTGGTCCGGCGCGGAGCTGGCCGAGCGGCTGGGCGTGGGGCCGCGGACCGTCCGCCGCGACGTCGAGCGCCTGCGCAGTCTCGGCTACCCGGTCCACGGGGCGCGAGGCGTCGCGGGCGGATACCGGCTGGGCGCCGGGGCGGCGCTTCCGCCGCTCCTGCTCGACGACGAAGAGGCGGTCGCGGTCGCCGTCGGGCTGCGAACGACAGCGAGCGTCGGGGTCGCCGGGATCGAGGAGACGTCGGTGCGAGCGCTGGCCAAGCTCGAGCAGGTGCTGCCTTCGCGCCTGCGGCGCCGCGTGGCGGCCGTCGGGTCTGCCACCGTCGCCTTCCCCGGCACCGGGCCGGCGGTCGACGCCGAGACGCTGGCCCTGATCGCGGCGGCGGCGCGCGACGGCGAGCGCCTGCGCTTCCGCTACCGCGCCCACGACGGGCGCACCGCGACCCGCCTGGCCGAGCCGCTCCGGCTCGTGCACACCGGGCGGCGCTGGTACCTCGTCGCGTGGGACGTGGAGCGGGAGGCATGGCGGACGTTCCGCGTCGACCGGATGGGGCCGCGGATCGCCACCGACCGCCGCTTCGAGGCGCGCGAGCCGCCGGCCGAGGACATCGTCGCCTACGTCTCCCAGGCGGTGTCGGCGGCGCGCGACCGCTACCAGGCGCGCGTGATGCTGCACGCGCCGCTCGAACGCGTTGCCGGCCGCGTCCCGCCGACCGTGGGTACGCTCGAGCCGATCGACGACGAGCATTGCCTGCTGCGGACCGGCTCGGACTGGCTGGGCGGCCTCGCGGTCTACATCGCCGACATCGGGGTCGACTTCGAGGTGCTCGAGCCGCCCGAGCTGGTGGCGATGCTGCGCGAGCTGTCCGAGCGGTTCACTCGCGCCGTCGGGCCACGACGACCATCTGGTGGCCCTCGTGGCCGTGGGGCTCGTCGCTGAGGCGCTCGCGGTCGACCCTCAACGGCGCAACGAGGCGGCGGATGTCGCCGACCGAGAAGGCGTGCGGCTCGGCCTCGGTCGGGACGCCTTCGACGTCGACGTTGAGGATCAGCGTCCCGCCGGGGCGGAGCAACCGCTTGACCTCGGCCATGACCGCGGCCGGGTCGCCCACGTGGTCGAGCGAGTTGCGGGCGACGATGGCATCGACGCTCTGGTCGAGCAGCGGGATGCGCTCGGCCCCGCATGCGAGGTAGACGGCGTCGCCTCCAAGGAGCAGGCTGGCCTTCGCCAGGCGCGGGGCCAGCGGCTCGATCGCTAGCGCAACGCGGGCTCCGCACGCCTCGGGGAACCCGACCGGCCCCGGGCCGATCTCGGCGACCACCCTGCCGGCGAACCAGTCGGGGTCGTCGATCTCGGCCTCGAGCAGGATGCGGCGGACCTGGGCACGCGCCTCCTGCCAGCGGCGGCCCTCGTAGTCGGCGGCGACGGCGTCCTCGCCCAGGAGGTCGAGGCCTCCCGGGGCGAAGAGCGCCCCGCCGCGGATGTGCGCGTCCCACGTTTCGATCCAGAAGGCGAGCTCGACGTCGGGGTCGCCGCCGTCGGTCGCGCGGCCGCGACGGTGCAGGGGAAGGTGCGCCAGGAAGCTGAGGGGCACGGGGCCGAACCGTAGTCTGCGGGCCGTCCTCCTGCCCTTCGTCCTCGCCGTACGACCTACCGCCCGAAGCGCCGGAAGGGGTCCAACCAAATGAGATGAACTCCCGGAGCTAGGGAGTTGAGTGACTGCCGGTGGATGGCCGGCCGTTCGTGGCCGGCCATCCAGACGGGTGCGCTAGCGGCGGTCGGGCGTGTCGTCGGTCGGGTTCGGTTCGCGCTCGATCACGACCCTGTCGCGCACCGAAGGCATCACGCCGGTCACCCGCTCGGAGACGAGGTGCTTCCTCAGCCGGCCCTGACCTGCGCCGACGCCCTGCTCGCCACTGCCCGCGTCCCGGTCAGCGTCAGGCAGCCCGCTGCCCGAGCGCGACTCGCCGTACTCGACCCCATAGTGTCGGTAGAGTTCGGCCTCCTCGGGCTGGGAGAGCACGCCGTCGGGATCGACCCTCGGCGCGTCCTTGACCTGGTCCTTGCTGTAGGGCGCGGTGACCTGCTCGCCGTCGCCGGTGGCGCCCTCCAGGGGCATGAATGAGGACTTGCCGGCGAACATGCCGGTGTTGATCAGTGCCCACTCCGGCCGGTTGGTTTCCTGATCGAAGTAGATCTCCTCGATCTTGCCCAACTTGTCGCCGTCGGTGTCGACGACGGTGCGTCCGTGCCATTCGAGAACTTCGGATACGTCAGACATGCTGTCGCTTCTTTCTGTCAGGCGCTTGTACGCCGATGGTCTGCGGCCCTCACTGGGCCGCAGCAGTGCAAAATCGTCGGCGCGGATCGCCCGCCGCACGTCGGAAGGAGGGAGCCGAGGCGCCCGACTTGGGAGCTGGCGCCGGGGATGCGAGCACGCCGGAAACTAGCGCCTCGACGGTGAGGGCCTTCGCCCTACTCGCGCTGGATGAGTGCCTGAGCATCACGAAGCAGGGACGCTCGCCAGCTGCGGGTCCTCGGCGGCTTCGCGGGCCGGCGGGCCATGCCTTCTGAGGGGACGACCCGGCCACGGCTCGAATCGATCGGCGGGCACCGCGCGCGGCGCGAGAAGGTAGGGGGAGAAGATCATGTCCGTCTCGGGTAAGAAGCGAGAGGATCCGCTATCGGATCTACGAGCAGCATTACCCCGCGTCTGGCCACTTCACACCTCGAAGGCCGACACTGGCCACGAATGCGATAGCGTTCCGCCACCGTTGAGTTCGTTTAGCATCCGCTTGTGGGCATGAAGGCGACCACGGTTCGCTTCGGCGATGACCTCTGGGCCATGCTGGAGCGCGAATCCGATGGGCTGGGCATCAGCGCCGCCCAGTTCGTCAGAGAGGCAACGATCCTGCGCCTCGCGATGCTCGCCGGCAGACGCGGGGACCCCCAAGCGGACGCGACGATCGCCGACATCGCTGCCCGGGCCGCACGCGGAGGCAGTGGCTCAAGGCTCACACGGGAGCTCGCCGAGCCAGGACGGCTCGCAGCGTTGCACCACGCCACCATTCTCGACACCGCAGCCGAGGAGTCCTTCGACCGGCTGGCCGGCCTCGCAGCCCGGATCCTGAACGCGCCCGTCGCTCTCGTCTCCGCGATCGACCGCGACCGACAGTTCTTCAAGAGCTGTCTCGGCCTGCCGGAGCCCTGGGCCACGCGACGCGAGTCGCCGCTCACCCACTCCTTCTGCCAACACGTGGTGGCTGCCCGCGAACCCCTCGTGGTCAGCGACGCGCGGCAAGACCCCCAGCTGCGCGACAACCTGGCGATCCGGGATATGGGCGTGATCGCCTATCTCGGCGTGCCGCTTATCACCCGCGAGGGGTACGCCGTCGGCACCCTGTGCGTGATCGACCATAAGCCCCGGGTTTGGACGACCGACCAAGTCGATCTGCTGAGAGACCTTGCCACCTCCGTCGTGACCGAAATCACCCTGCGTTCCGCCCCGGACGGCGCGCTCCGGCGACCCGCGAAGCGGCGTCGCAACTCGCGCGTTTGAACGTCTGCCATTGCGCCCCGCCCTGCACCCCTCGGCCTTCGGATCGCGCAGACCGGGATTCTCGAGCGGCCCGCGCACGAGTTGTCTACGCCGTCGGGCGGCGCCACGACCCAGACCCCGGGCGGCGTGCCGTCGTGGAGCTCGGCAGGTGTTGTGCGACCAGATCAGGTTCCGCTCGGCGGCCACCGGGTAACCGACAGCACCTGAGGGTTTGAGAAAGGAGACGCGGCAGCATGGATCCGGTTGCGCTTGGCAAGTCGGCGGCCACGGGGTGGCGATCCAAAGTCGCGGACGCCGTGGCCACGCCGGTATCCAGGGTGGCGCCGGTGGAGCCCGACCAGGTCCGCGCGGCCATCGGGGCGACCTTCTTTGTGCTGTCGCTCTACTACGTCATCCAGACCAGCCGCCGGGCCGCACAGCAGATCCGGGGCTGAGTCGGAACGCGCCCGCGCGGTCCGGCGTGTCCCGACACCGATGTCGAGCATTTCGGCGGGCCGGCTGCTGATCTTCACGGCGTGAGGGTGATCACGTGGAACGTGGCTCGGCGTTCGTCCCGTCTGGCCGAGCAGTCGGCCGCTCTGGCTGGCCGTGAGCCCGACGTCGTGGCGCTTCAGGAGACCACCGAGAGGACGGTGCCGCTGTGGCGGGTCGTGCTGGAGCGGATCGGGCTTCCCTACGTTCGGGCATCACTCGATCACGCCGAACCCTCCCGCGCACCAGCACAGCGGCGTCGCACCGGCGTGCTACTGGCTTCGCGCGTAGCGCTTTGGGATCCGTCCGCGACGCTGCCCGTTCCCTGGCCGGAGACCGCCGTGGCCGCGGTGGCCGCCACCGGTATCGGGCCCATCGAAATCCATTGCCTGCACGTTCCAAACGCCGCCAATGGCTGGGTCAAGGTGCACACGCTTCGGGCCATCCGTGCGGGGCTTCACGCCGCGCCGCCATCGCCGCGGGTGGTGTGCGGGGATCTCAACACCCCCCGGCGAGAGCTCGAGAGCGGTGAGGTGCTCTCCTTCGCGAGGGACTCGCGCGGGCGCGTGCGGCCCGAGCGCGGACCCGAGTGGGACGAGGCCGAGCTCGGCGTCGTTCCCGGACTGCGGGACCTCGGCTACCGGGACGCCTATCGCTCGCTCCACGGCCACGGATCCCGCGAGCCGAGCTGGACCTGGCAGCGCATCTCCGGTCATGGCGGCGGCTGGCGCCTCGACCACATATTCACCTCGGCCGAGTTGGAGCCGGCGGCGTGTGTCTATCACCACTCCTGGCGCGACGAGGGCCTGAGCGACCACTCGGCGCTCGAAGCTGACATCCACCCGAGGGAGTGAGGAACCAACGCTCCGTTTTGCTCCCTCGCACAACGCGGAAAGCGGCGCTACCCGAGCGCTCGTCGCTCGTCCGCGCGCGCAGTATGGGGCCGCGCCGCCGTGCGCATCGAGCACTACCGCAGCTCGTCTGCGTGCGGTCCGGCCGAGTAAATGCCTCTCATACCGCGCTCCCTCGGTGTCGCTACAGCTCGACGCATGGCCACGACCCGCGCCTTCGCTTGCGAGCGACCGCGATGAGCCGGCTCGTTCGGCGCCGCTCAGGTAGTTCTCCCAAGCCTCACTTCTTTTTTGCCGTGGTCCTGCGACGAGTGCGGCGAGGCTTCTCTTCCTCTTTCTCTTCCTCGCCCTCAGGCTCTTCGGCTTCCTCAGGCTCCTCCTCTTCCTCTTCCTCGGCCTCAGGCTCTTCGTCTTCCTCAGGCTCCTCCTCTTCCTCTTCGGCCTCGGGCTCCTCGTCTTCCAAGGCCTCGGGCTCCTCGTCTTCCTCTTCGGCCTCGGGCTCCTCGTCTTCGAAGGCCTCCGGCCCCTCCTCTTCCTCTTCGGCCTCGGGCTCCTCGTCCTCGAAGGCCTCCGGCCCCTCCTCTTCCTCCGGCGGTCTGCCAGCGTGCCGCTCGTACAGCGCCTCCAGGATCAAGCTGCCATCTCCGCCGAGCTGCTCGGAGTCCTCGCTCAGCAAAACCTCGATCCACTCCCCCACTCCCTCGCGGTTAAAGATGCGCACATCGCCATTGGTTGCTGCCACGGCCCACGCTTTGGACCCGCTCTGGACGATCGTCAGCACTATCCCTTCCTCCTTTTGTCGGGCGGGTACACGTACCCCCGCCCACCCACCGGGAATCAACCTGGTTTTGAGGCCGCCGCCCCGTGACCCAGCCTTCCGTGCCAGTGGTCTGGAACGGGTCGCCGCATGACTTGCGCCGCGCGCTGCTCGCTGCGCTCGCGCTCGACGCGACGGGTTGGCGGACGCCGCGAGCCTTCTCGACTGAGGAGGACTTGGCCACCACCACCCGCCGCAACCGACACGTGGAGCGCGTGGTGGCCAAACGGCTCGATGCGTCCTAGGCGACCAAGACCCGCCCACAGCGCGGATCTTTGCGATGGGCGATGCTGGGCTCGAACCAGATCCAGCGAGTTGGCCTGAGTTGGTTTTGGCTTGCTAGAGCGGTTTTGGTGGGTTGGAGGGGGCCCCACTTTCGCTCAAATTGATGCCTCAATTGATGCCTCGAGGTTGACACTCATCGGCTGGCGCGCGCCTTCGCGCAGCCGACGTTGTCGCACAGGATCGGCCGGGCGCTGCTGCTGTGGCGGTCGCCCGCTCAGTCTTGTTCGGCAGGCGTAGGCGGCGGGTCGCCGCGCATCGCTGTGGCGGTCTCAAAAGCACGCTCCACGAGCTCTCGCTCGTGAGCGCTGGGCGCGTAGTCCGCGTAGATCGCCGTGGTTTTGTAGTCGCGGTGTCCCATCCACTCCTGGAGGGTGCGAAACGGGACGCCGGCGGCGGCCATGCGCGTACCGAACGTGTGGCGCAGGTCGTGGAAGACGTGACGCTCGTCGAGCGGCGCCGCCTTCAATGCGTTCTTGAAGACACGGAGGACCTGCGCCCGCTCCAGCGGGCGACCGGTGTATGGACTGGCAAAGACGAGGTCTTCCTCGTGCTGACAGTGGCTGCCTTGATGCAGGCGCTCCAGCTCGCCGGCAACGCGATCTGCGAGCGGCACAGACCGCGTCGATCGCTTGCTCTTCGGCGCGCCAAACCGGCCACGCACGTAGTTCTGCCGCACGCGTGCCCTGCTCGCGGTCCAGTCGACGTCGCGCCACCGGAGCGCGAGCAGCTCGCCCTGACGGAGTCCCGTCATGGCCGCGGTCAGGAAGAGCGCTCGGTAGAGCTCGGGGTGCGGGCCGGCCGTCGCGGCGATGAGCGCGTCGAGCTCGGCCGGGTCGAGCCAGCGGACATCGCCGCTGTCCTCTCGGGCCGGAAGGTCGACGTGTCGCACCGGGTTCCCTCCGACCAGAGCACGTCGTTCCCAGTGAGCGTAGAGCGTGCCGAGGATGCCGACGTAGTTGCGAATCGACTTCGACGACAAGCCCGCCGGCGCATGGCGCTCATGAAGCCCTCGACATCTTCCGGAGTCACGGCGTCGAACGGCCCATCGCCAAAGTACGGAACGAGGTGCACGCGCAGCGCCGACCGGTAGGCAACGAGCGTCGAGGGCTTGCGCCCGACGGCCTCAAGATGCTGGATGAAGCGGTCCCCGGCCTCCTCCAGGGTGAGCCGCCGGTCCGACGGGGGATGCGGGACCTCGCTCTCGATGCGACGGCGCAGCTCGCGCTCAGCCTGCGCGCGAGTCAGGCCGTTTCGGGTGCCCGGCTCACGCTTCAACCCGAGCTTGCGCTTGACGAGCCTCCCGCGCGTTCGCCATTGGCCGTACCACGTTTCCCGGCCACTGCGGTCGATCCGCACAAACAGCGCGCCAGTGCCGTAAGACCGCTTGGGCATGTCGTCAGTATCGGCCACAGGCCGGCCGTCGTATCAGCGATGGAACATGTCGTGTTCCGCGGAGATCTCGATGGCTTCGAGCCAGTCCTGAATGGCTTGGCGCCGGAACCTGCGAAACCGGCCGAGCCTGATGTGCGGGATCCGGCCCTTGCGAGCCTGCTCCCAAACCCAATTGACGCCGATGCCGAGCAGCGCTGCGACTTCCTCGGCCGCAAGCAGCTCGCGCTCGGTTGGCTTAGCTGTCGTCCCGGGGTCGATCACGCTCGGGCGGCCTGATCGCGTCGCTTCTGCACTCCCATGTGGGCCATCCGCGTCTGGCGCGTTCACTTTGTCTAACGTCCAAAGGGGCCGAATCCCCCAACGCACGGCTTCGTCCCGGACAGTCTCTGGAGATTTGCCTCTCGGATCGGTGGTTGGCGTGTGCTGTTCGAGTTGGTCGAGCCAGCGGCGGGTGGGTCGCGGCGGTACCGGCCGAGGTGATGGTGGGGATGTGGCCTTTGCCGGATTGGGCGTAGACCCAGTCGGTGGTGACACCGAGCATGGTTGTGACGTCTCGGGCGGTGAGGAGGTCGTTAGGTGACGGGATGGGGGTCGCATGTTGCGCGTCTGAGGCGGTGGCGTGGTGCATGTCTCGGCTTGTCCTTCCGAGGGTGGGTCCTGTCCCGCCCGGTCTTGGCTGCGTGATCAGCGTCGGGTGGCGGTGGCGGTCAAGCGACGCAGTCGCGTGCCCGGCGCCGTCGTCGGCGCCAGGCGTCTTGGGTCTCTATTGGTTGAACGTCTGAGATGGCTGGCTCCCTCAACAAATCGCCTCATAGCCGACCGGCGCCGCGTCCACGAGCGCGGTGGGCTACCGCTCGAAGAAGGGCTCGTTCGTCTCGAGTCCTGTGCCTAGATTCGCGTTCTGGGGTGCTGCTCGCTGAGTCGTTCCGGGATTGGGAGATGGCGGCGCCGAGGCGGGGGGGTCATGGTTGGCTCCTGGTCGGCTCGCGCCGGGCTGGGCGAGCGGTTGGCCGGATAGCCCATGTCGCAGCCCGAGGGGTTGGGGGGAACCCCGAGTTTGGTCTGCGCTGGTCATCGGCCCAGGTCGAGGCCGATGTCGCGATGAAGCTGGGGCGGTGGGCGCTGGACGGTCGGCCGTTCGGGGTGGAGTTCGAGGGCCTTGGCGGCGGTGGTGTGCGCTTGTTCCCAGGCGTGGCGCTGGCGGTAGTCGCGCAGCTCGGGTGCTTGCTCGGCCGGGAGGATCCCGAACGCTTGGCGGTAGTCGTCGAGGTGGGCGGCGGCGCGGTCCCAGAGCGTGCGTGCGGTCGGGTGGTTGGGTCGCGGGCCGAGCCGGTCGGTGATCCAGTCGGGTGGGTCGCGGCGGATGTCGTTGATGCGGCGCTCGCGGGCCTGTTCGTCGCGCTGGTGCAGCTGGAGCTTGGCCGCGGCCAGGTCGATCAGCTCGTCGCCGTAGCGGTCGAACCACTGCTCGCGTTGGTGGTGACCGACGGAGACTTGGCGTTCGAGGCCGCACGCTTCAAGGTCGATGGTCTCGGCCCGGCTGGTCCAGGTGGCCAGTGCCCGCTCGATGACGTCGCGCTCGGTTCGGGCAATCAGGCGCGAGAGCGGTCCGAGACGGTCGAGGCGGGCTTGCTGTTCGCCGATGCGAAGATGAGCCTCGTCCCGCTCGTCGCGTAGGGCGTCAAGCTGGTGCTGGCGGCGGGACGCCTCCCCGCGGTCGTGCGGGAACGTCTTCAGCAGCGCGTCGAGCCGGTCTGCGCGTGCCTCGAGCTCTCCGCGCGCGACGTTCGCGAGGGCGTGCCGCGCGCGTTCGATGGCGTCGAGGTCGATCTGGTCGGCTCGGAGGGTTCGCTCGACGCGCCACAGCGGCTTGAGCCCGCGCACGGCCCGAAGCACCTCGGGCACCGGCTCGACATCCGACGGCGCCGCGTCGAGGTGGAGCGCGAGCTGTTGGCCTTGCGCTCGTTCTGCGCGGTCGGCGGCCGCCTCGCCGACGACGACAGGTGTGCGGTGTTCGATTGCGGCTTGGTCGAGCGCGAGGTCCTCCCGTTCGTGGCGGCGCATCGCCGCGCGCATCGCTTCGATCGCGTCCCGCGGGGCCCGCGCGCGGTCGGTGGGCGCGAACTCGGCGCGCTCGGAACGGTCGGTGGGTTGGGCGGCGAGGTGCACGGTGACGGGGTCGCGGGCGCGCGAGAGGGCGGTGTACGCCCACTCGTTGGTGAAGTCCTCCGGTGTGCCGACGACCTGGGCGCGCTCGACCGTCGCGCCCTGGCTGGCGTGCCCGGTCAGGGCGTAGGCGTGCTCGAGGTGCTCGGCGACATAGTCGGCCGGCAGCTCGCGCAGCTCGCCGTCGTCGGTCTGGATCGTCACCGCCGGCCGGTCGGGGTCGACGGCGCGCACGGTGCCGCGGGTGCCGTTGTCGACATCCGCGTCGCGGTCGTTGCGACGGGCGATGACGCGGTCGCCCACCGCGACCTCGAAGCCGGCCACCGCGACCTCGAAGCCGGCCACCGCGATCCGTTCACCCAGGTCGCCGCGCATCTCGCGCCAGGCCCGAGCCTCGTGGTTGAGGCGTGCGCGGGTGGCGTTGTCGCGGGCGATCATGATCGCCTGCTCGATCCCCACCTCGTCCACGTCGGCCCGCCAGGCGGCCATGGCCGCCTCCTGCGCCGCCTGCGGGCCGCCGTGGTGAACCACAAGCTCCTCCCGTCGCTGTTTGAGCCCGATCCACGCGTCCGGCTGCCGCGCGTGCAGTTCGTCCAGCGCGGTGCGCTCGGCCGGATCGCGCTGCCGCACGACTTCGCGCAGCTGGTGCGCGCCGAGCCGCATCGAAAGGGCGCCGAGCCAACCGCCCGCCTCGACGCTTGCGAGCTGGCCCGAGTCCCCGATTGCCACCACCTTGACCCCCTCCAAATGGGCGGCGGCGGCACGCTGGCGCTGACCCGGGTCGGGGCCATGCCGGCCTCGTCGACGATCAACACCGACGGCCCCAACCCGAATGCCTCGCCGTGGCCCAGATGGTCGGCGAGGCGGTGGAGCGTGCTCGCGGGCACCCCGGCGCGGCTTGACAGCTCGCGCGCCGCCCGCCCGGTCGGCGCCGCCCCCACCACCCGGTAGCCCGCGCGCTCATAGACCGCGGCCAGCGCCCCCGCCACCGTGTTCTTGCCCGTCCCCGCTAGCGCCTCCACGACATCCACCGCATTCCCGCCCGTCGCGATCGCGCGCACCACTGCTGCCTGCTCATCGCTTAGCCGCGTGGGCAGCGAGCCGAGCGCACCGTCAACGACCTTGGCGGGGACGGCGCCCGTACCGGAGCCCTGCCCGCGCATAGCGTCGACCACGAGCCGCCGCTCGCACGCCAACAGACTCGCCGTCGTGTAACGCCGCTCGCCGGATCCGCCCGGAAAGGCGACGACGTCTTTGCGCGTCAGGAACTGTTCGACCGCCCGCTCGACCTCGTCGGCTCCCGCGCCGTGGGGATGAGCGGCGGCGAGCTCGGCCACGGCGTGGCGCGCCTCGAAGCTGTTGCGCCGCACGGTCAGACCCGCCGGCCCGGCCAGGAAGGCGCCCACGCGGTCGAGGTCGACCGGTCCGGTCGGCGAGCGCACACGATCATGCGTCAGCGCGGCCAGCTCTTCGCGCCCGAGGCCGTGTTCGGCCGCCTCCGCCCGTACGCGTTCGCACCACGGCGCCAGCGCCACCGGGTCGGCCTTCGGCGGGCGGGTGGCCACCGCGGCTTTCTCCGCCGACTGCCGCCCCGACCGATCCTCGGACTCCAGCCACTCGAGGATCTCCGCGCGCCGGCGCGAGAAGTGCGCGAGCACGCCACGCGGGACGCCGTCGAGCTCCGCCATTCCGTTGCGTACCTCGCCCCAGCACGCCCACGGCAACCGTTCGCGCACCCCCGCTCGCAGTTCTGCCTGATAGAGCGACCCAGCGGCCTTCGCGTGCTGGAAAATCGGATACCCATGCAGCGCCGACCACCGCCCGTCCAACCCGCGGGCGAGGTTCGCGGCCACCACGTGGGTATGGAGCTGCGGCTGGCCAGCTCGGCTCATTCGATGTCGGTAGCCGGCCGCCACGAACCCGTCCGACGCCAGCTCGATCCGACCGCCGCGGCCCCTTCGCACACGGCACGCCTCCCGCTCGAGATAGCCGACCGCCGCGCCCACCGCCTCCTCGTGCGCCTCCACCAACGCCCGCGAGGTCTCGCTATCGCCGATCGCGAACAAGACGCTGACGCTTTTGGGCGCCGAGAAGGTCAAGTCCAGTGCGCACACGCGATCCCGCCCCGACGCCGCCCGTAGCACCTCGCCGGTGTTCGGGGCCCTACCGGCGATCAGCCCTCCGAAAGCCCCAGCGTCGACGTCACCCTCCAGGCCCAACGCCGCGGCACCGGCGCCGATCCAGCGACCCTCGGCCTCCCCCCGTCCGGCGTAGTAGTCGTCGCGGCCCCGCGCCACCTGCTGCTCGTAGTAGCGCTCCTGCCCCGCCACCAACTTGCCGATCGACAACAACGACGCCTCGCAAGGCCGATGACCGCATCACGGCCTCCCCACCACGGAGTGAAGCGCTGGCACCGGACAGAATCGCACCGCGGTGCAACTCTGTGCCTGTTTGTCTTCGTCCCGCAGACGAACCTCCGTCGCCGTCAAGCAATCGGGACAGACGAGCGCGACAAATTCGCCGTCGTCGCCCAATAGCAAGTCACAAGCTAACGATTCAGGGGCGTCCAGCTTCGGGGCTGTGCGCCGGCACCGGGCACAGTTGTTCAAGCCCAAATATTTTCCTGGATGGTCTGTTCTATCGCCTGGAGCGTGTCATACAGGGCGCGAAGGTCGGCGAGCATGGACGCCTCTGCTTCGGCTATCAAGTCTTGCGCCGCTTGGGTGTCGAGCCCAGTCGACGTGCTCGACGACGCCTCTGTCGTCGATGGCAGTTGCTCTCCTTCGAGTATCTCCTGCCGCGTCAGCTTCGTTCCCTCGTCGACCACCGTCTCAGCCTTCAACCGCAAGAGTTCTGCGGTCGCCGGGTCCGTGGTCACCTGAGCCGCGTGGGCCTTCTGCGCGACGGCGAGGATCTCGTCGGCGTGTTGCTGCATCCAGGCGTCGAGTCGCTTCATGTGGTTGACCAGCCGGTGCGTTTTGTGATCGGCGGGCAGGCTGTCGAGGGGCATGTCTTCGGCGACCGCGATGTGCTTGAGCACTCTCACCTGATCGAGGAGTAGGAGCACCGGGGACCCCGTCTGGGCGGACTCCCTCGGTGCGGACGGCGCGCCGGCGGCGAATTCCTGTCCGGCATAGGCGCCCAGGAGAACAACCACCCCAAGGGCTGGGAACAGGATCCGGCGCATGACGACCTCCCCCTCTGTGCTCGGTCGCACCGAAACCAGCCCCCGCATGCACGGGGCCGGTTCCCGTGCAATCGATCGACGGTTGATTTGTTCTGAGCATACGCCAGCCCGGCAGGGGCGGGAAGGCCTGCTGTTGCTTGAACGCGCCCTCACTTCTCGGGGCACCGGCTATTGAAGGTCAGGCGGCCCAAAGCGTTGGCCGGTCGCTGAAACGCGCGGCCGTCTACGGAACGACGTCGCGCAGTACCGGAGAACGTCAGCCGGAATGGCACGTCAGAACTGCGACGAGGGCCTGGGAGAGCAAGTTATGTCGAGGCGACGCGGGGAAGAAGGTCACCGCCTTGGACGCCGGCCACGATGTGCGCCACCCCGACCGCGCCGCCCTTTCGGCGCTGTTCGGGCGCGCTGCCGAGGCATTCGAGCGGACCGCAGCCCTCGCTCAGGGACGTGCGCGCTGGGCGGATACCAGGCACCAAGGTCGCGCGGGTCAGGAGATTTTCGTCGCGTCCCAGGCTGTCGACGCCGCACGTCGTGCTCGTGGTCGCGTGGTCGAAGCGAAGGCCCTTGAGGCCGCACGCCGTGTTCGGCCTTGAACCGACGACTTAGAGCGATGGGAGGAACGACAGGCTGTCGACGGTGAGGACGAGGAGCCTGACGCGGGCCACGATACTGGCGAACCCCCTCTTGGCCGCCTCCACGATCGCAGCGGTGGCGAACTCCTCGTCGTCGGGCGCGGTGAAGGCGACTGTCAGCGCGAACGCGCCGAACCCGCCATTTTGGAAAGGGGGCGGGAACGTGCCCATGGTGAACCGCACCTCGTCCGAGTCGAAGCCGAGGGCCGTGAGCCGCACGGTGGTCTCCGCCTCCCGGCAGAAGATCTCGCCCTTGGCCTGGATGACGTAGCTTCTGCTCGGGCCCAGCGTCAGGTTGACGAACTCGGTGAACTCGTCCGTCACTGGCCGCCCGGCCCTCTGTACGACGGATGCGTCGACGGACATGCGCTCCTCCTCTCCCGGGGAATACCTGCGCACGACCCTGACGCGCCGGGGCGGGTGCGTCAACCCACGTTTAGCGCTCGACCGCCTGAAACCTCCTCGCCCCGCACCGCAGCGCGCGCCGCTCGCAGTACGAGAGGTCCCTTGTCGAGCAATCGTCGAGGTGGAGCAGGTCGAAGATGACGTCGCTTGCACGGTGGCCGAGCCGCTGGCGGAGTAGCGCGTGACTCGGGCTGCCCGTCGTCCCGGAGGGCGACGAGCTCTCCGTCGAGCGTCGCCCGATGGTGGCCGAGGGCGTCCGCCATCTCCTCCACCTCCGGGAACTCCTCGCAGCGCCGACCGGGCCGGGACCGGAGGCACACCGAGCGTCGGTCGTAACGGACCTGGGCTCGGATGCCGTCCCACTTGACTTCGTAGCTCCACTCGTCGCCCGTAGGCGGCTCCCATTGGAGCATCGCTGGTGAGTCCCACGGCGGCGCGGGTCGGTGGCAGCGCCGGCAGGCCGAGGCCGGATCTTCGCTCGAGGCGCCGTCTGGTGCGGGCGGGCGCAGGGTGCGGCACGCGGGTCTCAGCCGGGGCCGCGATGGGCGGGCGTCTTGCCTCCTATTGGCGCTCGCCCCTGCCGTGCCACCGATGTGGAAGGTCGCGGTGCTCCCGCCCGTTTACTCGGTCGACGCAGCAGGCCCCCCAGAGTGGCCGGGGTCGTGGGGACCAGGGAAGGAGCGACTCCGGCCCGGGGGGCTCGGCACCGTGGGGGGGACGTCCCAAGGCGCCCCGCCCCGCTCCGGGATGCCCCCCGGCCTTCACTCGCTGGGACGTCTCCATGGGGCCGTATCAGGCCGACAATCAGGTCGATGCGGAAGGAAACGGCGATGCGGTCGTCTGCGCCAAGCCGCTGGATTCGAAGACCTTCGAACTCGACGGGCAGACCTTCCAGATCTACCAGTTCATCGACAACGTCGCTGGCACCGGCTAGGCGCTTAGCGACCGGCGCGCGTTTTCTTTGTTCGAGTTTTTCTCGCGGGTAAGCGTCGCCGCTCGTGTCGGCATCAGTGGACGGCGTCCAAAATGCGGCCGAGGGGGTATCCGTGACGTTGGAGCCGCGGACACGTCCGAGTCGTTCACCGCTAAAAAGTGGCATAAAGACAACGCGCCTGTGCGACACGCCGGCGGCAGTTTCTGCGGTTCCTTGCGGGCGCGTCGCAGGCGTGGGATGGTTGCTGCGACCCAGTCCAAGGAGGGATGTGCATGCCGAAGTACCTCATCGAGGCCTCCTACACCCATGAGGGCGTCGAGGGTGTCCGGACCAAGGGCGGAATGAGTCGGCGTAGGGCGGTCGCGGAGACCGCCAAGAGCGTGGGTGGGAAGCTCGAGGCGTTCTACTTCGCGTTCGGCGAATACGACGCTTTCGTGCTCTTGGACCTGCCCGACAACGAGGCCGCGGCGGCCGTCGCGCTGGCCGTCGACGCGGCCGGAGGGGCGAAGACCAAGACGACCGTTCTGCTTACCGCCCAGCAGGTCGACGACGCTGCGAAGCGCTCCAGGGACGCGGTCGACTACCGCCCACCGGGGACCTGATTAATCCGGTAGTCGCCCGGCGCACCGGCCCGGTCATTGGCGGGGCCGCCGTGGGCGGGCGCCGGCACCGCGGTCGTGGTCAAGGACCTCGACGGGCGCGTGCTCGGGGTACGCGAGGCCGAGACTCTCAAGCCAGAACCCCCCACGCGCCGCGTAGCTGATAGCGGCCACAACGCGGTACCGCCCGCCCACCTCATCGGCCAAGGAGGACGAGCGGTCCGCTGAGGACCACGAAGATGCCTGGTCTGCGGGTGCCTGACATCCGGGAGAACCGGCTACCTAACATCCGGGAGAACCACCGAATTGTCGCGGGCCCGAGTGCCGTCGGGACGTCGACTAGCGCGGGCCGGTTGGGCTGCGCGGGCACGTCGGCCTCAGTTGTGGGAGGGTTGGATGAGATCAACAGAGGGGGTGCCATGAGGCATCTGCACCCGAGCCGTGTGTGGGCGACTGATGACCATCCGCCACACCCTGGTCGTGGGACTCGACCGGAACGAGGACAGCTATGTTGATCTCCATCCTGCGAGGAACCGCGGCGCTAGCGCTCATCGTTCTCTTCGCCCCCGGCATGGCCCGCGCCGAGAACGTGGACAACCGGCTCCTGGAGACCTACCAGCCCGTCACCCACCTCGATCCCCAGGAGCAGTTTCGTCCGGCGAGCGTCCAGTCGTTCGTCACCGACGCCGACCTCGAGCGCTTCGACGCAGGTTCGTGGACGGTGGTCGACCCGGATCCGGAGCCGGGTGAGCTGCCCCGCCCCGGCACCGGTACCTGGCGGCTGAACCAGGACTCGTGCGTGCCGACGCTCCCGCTCGGCGGACTGTCGTGCTACGCGGCAGCGGGCGCAGAAGGCGACGGAGCAAGCGTCGTCTACGGACGCGTCACCCGGCCGCCGCTAAGTGGAGCGATCGTGCTCCAGTACTGGTACTTCTACTACGACAACACGTACGTGTACCCGTTTCCGCTGCCGAGCGACACCATCTGGCAGGCGCACGAGGGCGACTGGGAGGTCGTCAACGTCGTCCTCTCCGAGGACGAGCAGCCCCAGTTCGTCGGCTACAGCCAACACTGTCTCGGCCAGCAGCTCGACTGGGACTCGACGCAGCTGTCTAGGCTCGACACGCATCCGATCGTGTACGTGGCGGCCGGCTCGCACGCCAACTACTTCTCCGCCGGGAGCCACCCGATCGACACCGACTGCCTCCCGCCGCAGGCGATCGCCTTTCTCCAGGCGAATCAC
>JBKPMS010000057.1:0-11060 GCA_046732275.1 Actinomycetota bacterium
GCCTCGGGCCACGACGCAGCCATTATTGGCGCCCCCACCCTTTCCCATGACCCCGCGCGCCCCGGGGTGCGCGCGCCCGCGCGCGCGACGACCCCGCCCGGGTGGGGGTTCGCACCCACCACCCACTGCGATCGACGATACCGGCCTGAAGCGCGCGCGTCTGCGCCCGATGTGTGAGGAATTTCAGTCAGCCGTCACGACACAGATGACCTGGCCGGTCGTCACCGGTTGGCCGGCCGCTACCGAGAGCTCCGTCACGCGGCCGCTGCGGTGCGCATGGACCTCGTTCTCCATCTTCATCGCCTCGACGATGCACAGCACCTGTCCCGCCTCGACCTCGTCGCCTTCGGCCACCTCGACGGCGAGGACGGTGCCTTGCATCGGGCTGACGACGGCGTCTCGGCCGGCCCCGGCGGCGCCCGGTCCACGTGTGCGCTCGCTGCGGCGCCGCGCCAGCTCCACGTAACCGGGCTCCGGCCGGAGGACGCGAACCTCGAACCGGCGCCCGTCCACCTCGATGGAGCGAACGGACTCCTGCAGCGCCGCGCCCGCGGCCGAGGAAGCACCCACGGGCCGCCCGTCTTCCAGCTCGGCCGCGCGTGCGGCCAGAAGCTCCGATTCGACGATTCCGTGGCACGTCTCTCCTTCGATGAAGCAGGGGTGTGTCAGCAGCGCCTTGTGGAACCCGATCAACGTCTTCACGCCGTCGACCGCAAACTCGTCGAGCGCGCGCAGCATTCGCCGGCGCGCATGCTCGCGATCGACGTCATGCACGATGAGCTTGGCGATCATCGGATCGTAGAGCGGCGAGATCTCGCTGCCGGCAACGACGCCCGAATCGACGCGCACGCCCGGCCCCGCCGGCTCCTGGTAGCGCACAATCGTGCCGGGAGACGGCAGAAAACCGTTCGAGACGTCCTCGGCATTGATGCGGCATTCGAGCGCGTGCCCATCGAGCCGAACGTCTTCCTGTCTCAGCGATAGGGGACGTCCGGCGGCGATGAGCAGTTGCTCGCGCACGAGATCGAGCCCGGTGACCGCCTCGGTCACGGTGTGCTCGACCTGGATGCGCGTGTTCATCTCGAGGAAGAAGTACTCCCCGTCGCGGGAGAGGAGACCCTCGATCGTCCCGGCGCTCCGATAGCCGACCGCCCGAGCCGCCTCGACCGCGATGCGGCCGATCCGCTCCCGGAGCGCCGCGTCGACCGCCGGCGACGGCGTCTCTTCGACGAGCTTCTGATGGCGCCGCTGGATCGTGCAGTCGCGCTCACCCAGATGGATGACGTTGCCGCTCGAGTCGGCGAGAACCTGCACCTCGACGTGCCTCGGATCCTCGAGATAGCGCTCCACGTAGACCGCGGGATCGGAGAAGTAGGCTTCTCCTTCGCGCCGCGCCGATTCGAACGCGCGCTCGACCTCGTCGGGGCTGCGCACGACTTTCAACCCCTTGCCTCCGCCACCGGCCGAAGCCTTGATCGCGATCGGCCAGCCCAGCTCGTCGCCGAGCCGGCGCGCCACCTCGGCGGACTCGACCGGCTCCGTCACCCCTGGAATGATCGGGACGCCCGCTCGGAGCATCCGTTCCCGCGCCTCGATCTTCGATCCCATCGCCTCGATCGCGTCGGGCGGCGGACCAACCCACACGAGCCCGCTGTCGGCACACGCCCGCGCAAACACGGGGTTCTCCGCAAGGAAGCCGTAACCCGGATGGACGGCTTCGGCGCCCGCGCGCCGCGCCGTCTCGATGATCCACTCCTGCCGGAGGTAGCTTTCGGCGGCCGGCCCGCCCCCGATCAGGTACGCCTCGTCGGCGTACGACACATGCGGTGCCGCGCGATCGACCTCCGAGTAGACCGCAACGGAGCCGATCCCGAGCTCGCGCAGCGTCCGGAAGACGCGGATCGCGATCTCTCCCCGGTTCGCGACGAGTACTTTCCTGAAAAGCGGCACGGCCATTCGTATTCTCTCCGGGAGTGAGTCTTCCCGACGCCCTGACGATCGCGCGCGCCGCCTCCGTCCCGTTCGTCGTCCTCCTTTACGCATGGGACTTCAACGGGCACAACTACTGGGCGACTGCTCTGTTCGCAGCCGCGATGACGACCGATTGGTTCGACGGACGGATCGCGCGCAGCCGCGGCCACACCTCCCCGCTCGGCTCATTGCTCGATCCGGCGGCCGACAAGATCCTCGTCCTCGCGGTGCTGGTCATGCTCGTCGACCAGCGTGTCGCGCCTGGCTGGATGGTGGCGCTCATCGTCGTGCGCGAGTTCCTCGTCACGGCGCTGCGTCTCGCGGCGATCGAGCGCGGCGTCGTGTTGCGCGCGCGCGATCTCGGAAAGCTCAAGACATGGTCCCAGGCGATTGCCGCAGCGGTCGGCGGGTTTGCCGCGGCCGGCGCCTGGAGCAAGGACGTCGCATGGTGGGCCCTGCTGATCGCACTGGTACTGACGTGGATCTCGGGGCTCGACTACGCGCGCGCCGCGCCGCGGCTCTGGCGGACCGGCGAGGCGGCCTGATCTCCCTCCCGCCCCGGCTCGAGACCGGCTCGTGCCCACCGAGTCGGAGCCGCCTGCTCATCCTCCTCCGGCCGTAGAGCGAGCACGATCGCGCGGCGCTCTTCCGGGCTCGGCTCGGGGACGATCTCGAGATCCACGCGCCTCACGTTATGCCATTGCGCCTGCCCTCCGGCCGATCGGGCAAATCCCCCGGCCGGGGGATACGCCTATCTGCTCGCCACGGGACAATTCCGCCGTCCGCCGTCTTTCTGGAGGTTTTGCATGTTGCAGTGGAAGCCCAAGCTCATTGGTCTCCTCGCCGTCCTGGTGCTCGTCGCAGCCGCGCTTGGGCAGTTCAGGTGGGACCAGTTCACCTGGTTCTAGAGACCTGACGTGACGTCCTCGGCGGCCGCGCCCCGCAGGCTCACCGCCCTCATCGTCCCCGTTTGCCTGGCCGGGCTCGGGGTCTTTGCTGCGGCGGCGTACGACCTCGCAACAACCGCCCACAGTGGGCGCATGCTGGTCAGCCTCGCGGCGCTCATCGCCGCGGCGACGCTCGCCGAGCGGTTCCCGGTCCCGATCAACTCGGAGACCGGCGGCGGCGTGATCTCGCTGACGTTCGTGTTCGCCGTCGCCGCGATCGTGCTCTTCGGCTGGGCGGCGGGAGCGCTTCTGCTCGTCACGGCCACCTCGATCATCATGCTCTGGGAGCACCGGCCGCGTCGGCGAATCGCGTTCAACATCGCCGTCCTCGCCCTCGTGGCGCTCGCCGCAGGAGCGCTGATCTCTCCTATCCACGGAGACAGCACCGCCGCGCTGTTCTCCCGCGTCGCCGTCGCGGCGACCGCTGACTACTTGGTGAACATGATTCTGATCTCCGCCGCGATCGCGCTCAGCACCGGCCAGAAGTACCCAGGCCTCGTCCGGACGCACATGCGCGCGACGATCGTCCCGTTTGCATTCATGGCATCCGCGGCGCTGATGCTCGTCGTGCTCTGGCAACGGTCGCCCGTCATCTCGATCGTGCTCGTCGGGCCGCTGCTGGCGATCGCCCTCTACCAGCGGTCGACGCACAGGGCCCTCAACGCGATGCGCCTCGCGCTCACCGACCCCCTTACCGGGCTCGGCAACCATCGGCATTTCCACGAGCGCTTGCAGCGCGAGCTGCGCTCGGCGGAGGAGCGGAGGACTCCAATGACGCTCTGCTTCCTGGACATCGACGACTTCAAGACGATCAACGACCGCTTCGGACATCCGGCCGGCGACCGTGTCCTCTCGCACGTCTCGAGCCGGTTGCGGCAGGGCGGCGAGGCATTTCGCCTCGGAGGCGACGAGTTCGCCGTCTTGCTCGTCGGACACGATGAGCAGACGGCCCTCACGGCGGGGCGCTCGATCGTCGAACGAATCGGCGCCGTCGAGTTCGACGGCATCGGCGAGGTGACGGTGAGCGCGGGTCTGGCGACGTTCCCGGTCCAGGGCCACGGCCGCGACGAGCTGATCCGGCTCGCCGACAGCGCGCTCTACTGGGCCAAGGAGCACGGCAAGAATCGCGTGCGCCTCTACAGGCCCGACATCGTGGAGGCCTCGGAGCTCAAACGGCTCGCCGCGGGGCCCGACGAGGCTGCTCGCTATCGCGCTGCCGCCTCCCTCGCCAAGGCCGTTGACGCACGCGACACCTACACGGGCAGTCACTCCGAGCGAGTGGGCGAGCTGGCCGCGCGCATTGCTCGACGCCTCGGGCTGGATGACGAACAGGTCGAGCTCACGCGACTTGCCGGCAGCCTGCACGACCTCGGCAAGCTGGCGATCCCGGAGGAGATCCTGCGCAAGAACGGCACGCTCGCCGATTCAGAACGGCTCGTGCTCGAGCGCCACCCGCAGATCGGGTTCCGCATGCTCGACAGCCTCGGCGTCGATCCCGTCGCCGACATCGTCCTTCACCATCACGAGCGCTGGGACGGCGCCGGCTATCCGGACCGCCTCATCGGGGATCAGATCCCGCTCGGGGCGCGGATCATCTTCGTCGCCGATGCGTACGACGCGATGACGTCGGATCGCGTCTACCGGCCGAAGCGCTCCGCCCGGGCGGCACTCACAGAGCTGCGGCGCTGCGCGGGAACGCAGTTCGAGCCGCGGATCGTCGCGGCGTTCGCAGAGGAGCTCGCGGAGTTCGAGGAGCTCGAGGAACGGCCGACGCAGCCTCTGCTCGTACCGGCGCTCGCCTCGTAACGCGCCGGATCAGAGCGGAATGTTGCCGTGCTTCCGGCGGGGGCGCGGCTCCTGCTTTGTCAGCGCGGTCTGGAGCGCGTTGATGAGGATGGGCCGAGTGCGCCTCGGCTCGATCACCTCGTCGACGTAGCCACGCTCGGCGGCCGAGTACGGATTTGCAAAGCGCTCGCGGTAGTCGGCGATCAGCTCGGCGCGCCTCGCGTCCGGATCGTCGGCCTCCTCCAGTTCCTTCCGGAAGATGATGTTGACGGCGCCCTCCGGACCCATGACGGCGACCTCGGCCGTCGGCCACGCGAAGTTGAAGTCCGCACGGATGTGCTTGGAGCTCATGACGTCGTACGCGCCGCCGTACGCCTTCCGCGTGATGACCGTCAGCTTCGGCACCGTCGCCTCGGCGTAGGCGTACAGAAGCTTCGCGCCGTGCCTGATGATGCCGCCCCACTCCTGCTGCGTCCCGGGCAAGAAGCCGGGGACGTCCACGAACGTCACGAGCGGGATGTTGAACGCATCGCAGAAGCGGACGAAGCGCGCGGCTTTGACGGACGAGTCGATGTCGAGGACGCCGGCCAGCCACTTCGGCTGGTTGCCCACGACGCCGACTGGGTGTCCGCCGAGCCGCGCGAGCCCGCAGACGACGTTCTCGGCCCAGCGCTCGTGCACCTCGAGGAAGTAGCCGTCGTCGACGATCCGCCGCACGACATCGTGTATGTCGTAGGGCTTGTTGGGGTTGTCCGGCACCAAACTGTCGAGCTCCGCTTCTTCCCGGTCACGCGGATCGGAAGGCTCCGCGAACGGCGGCGGGTCGAGATTGTTCTGCGGCAGAAAAGACAGGAGATACCGCGCGTCCTCGAGACAGGTCTTCTCGTCCGCCGCGATGAAGTGGGCGACACCGGACTTCGAGGCATGAGTCGTCGCGCCGCCGAGCTCCTCGAACGTCACTTCCTCGCCCGTCACGGTCTTCACGACGTCGGGACCGGTGATGAACATGTACGAGGTCCCCTCGACCATGAAGACGAAGTCCGTCATCGCAGGCGAGTACACCGCCCCGCCTGCGGACGGGCCCATCACCAGCGAGATCTGAGGAATCACCCCCGAGGCCTGGACGTTGCGCCAGAAGATCTCTGCGTACCCCGCCAGAGAGACGACACCTTCCTGGATCCTCGCCCCACCCGAGTCGTTGATCCCGATCACCGGGCAGCCGAACTTCAGCGCCAGGTCCATGACCTTGCAGATCTTCTCCGCGAAGACCTCGCTCAACGAGCCGCCGAAGACGGTGAAGTCCTGCGAGAAGACGAACACCTTCCGGCCGAAGATCGTCCCGTAGCCCGTCACGACGGCGTCGCCGTACGGTCTCCGCTCGAGCATCCCGAAGTTCGACTCCCGGTGGCGCACGTACCGGTCGAGCTCGACGAATGAGCCCGGGTCGAGCAGCTCGATGAGGCGCTCCCGCGCGAGGAGCTTCCCCTGACTGCGTTGGCGCTCGACGGCCTTCTCCGTTCCCGTGTGCTCGGCCTCGTCGCGTAGCTGCTGAAGCTGGTCGAGCTTCGACTGCGTCGAGTCGGCGCGATCGTCCGTTGTCGCCATCAGCGCAGCCTAGTATGGCTCTTGGATGCTCGACCGCTCGACGATCTGGCCGTATCGGGACGGCGAGCCGGGCGAGTTCGTCTACCAGCGCTACGGTCATCCAACAGGGGTAGAGGCCGAACGGAGGCTCGGGGAGCTCGACGGCGGTCACGCGGTGCTCTTCTCCTCCGGCGCCGGTGCGACCACCGCGCTGGCGCTTTCCCTGCTGGCGCCGGGAGAGACCATCGCCCTGGCGGAAGGCGCGTACTTCGGGACGGGCGTCACCTTTCGGGAGCTCGAGCGCTGGGGCGTCCGCTGCATCGAGTTCGACCAGACCGGCGCTCCGCCGGACGGTGTCGACCTCGTCTGGCTCGAGGCGCCCTCGAACCCGTTCCAGACGATGCCGGACCTCGAGGCGGCGGCGGCGCATCCGGCGACTGTCGTGGTCGACGCCACGGCGGCGACGCCGATCCATTTGCGGCCGCTCGAGCTCGGCGCGGACTTCGTCCTCCATAGCGCGACCAAGTACCTCGCGGGCCACGACGACGCGCTCCTCGGCGCTGTCGTCTGCAAGCGCGAGGAGGACGCTTCCAGGCTCACCGAGTTCCGGACCCGGACCGGAATCGTGGCTGCACCCGACCCGTGCTATCTCCTGCTGCGCGGGCTGAAGACGCTGGAGGTGCGCGTCGGGCGGCAGACCGAGTCGGCACGGGAGCTCGCGCGCAGGCTCGGGGACCACCCGAACGTCCACGTCGTCCGCTACGCCGGAATCGGCGGACTGCTCTCGTTCGACGTCGCGGGCGGCGACGAAGCTCGCCGCGTCGAGACAGGCCTGCGCCTGATCACGAACGCCACGAGTCTCGGCGGCGTCGACTCGCATCTCGAGGCGAGGGCCCGCTGGGAGGGAGACCGCGTCCCACCCGGGCTGCTGCGCCTGAGCGTCGGCCTCGAGCCGGTGGAAGATCTCTGGCAGGACCTCGCAAAGGCCCTCGAATTTCCAGGCTCTTTGCCCCCGCGGGAGTAAGATTTGCGGCCCGGGGACGAAGTCCCCTCACGCATAGCCGGCAGACGCGGCTGCCCCAGTCCACTGGCGGACGCGGAACCCATCCCTCGCACAAAGGAGTCAGCTGTGGCTGCACGAGAGACTCAGAGCCGAACCCGGAGGGCCGCCCGTCGTGCGCCCTCCTCGAGCGACGGAGCCGGAGCCAACGGCACCGTCGTCATCAAGCGCCAAGACCTGCAGGACCTGCTCGACGCTCTCCGCTCGGCGAGGGACGGAGAGGCCGGCGTGCGCCTGTCTGCGCGGAAGAGCGGGGTCATGGGCGATCTGGCGAAGGCGTTCAACCAGCTGGCCGGCCGGCAGGAAGCCCTGACGGGCGAGCTCGGCCGCATCGGCAGGCTCATCGGGCGCGAGGGCCGGATGACCGAGCGCGCGGAGCTCAGGGGAGCGAAAGGGAACTGGGCCGAATCGGTCGACTTGGTCAACACGCTCATCGACGATCTGATACGGCCCACGAACGAGATCTCACGCGTGCTCGACGCAGTGGCGGAGGGCGACCTCACGCAAAAGATGTCGCTCAAGATCGAAGGGCGGCCGGTGCGGGGCGAGTTCCTGCGGATCGGGACGACCGTGAACACGATGCTCGACCAGCTGAGCTCGTTCGCGGCCGAGGTCAGTCGCGTCGCCCGCGAGGTCGGCACCGAAGGCGTCCTCGGCGGACAGGCACGCGTGAAGGGCGTGTCCGGGATCTGGCGCGAGCTCACGGACAACGTCAACCTGATGGCCTCGAACCTCACCTCCCAGGTGCGAAACATCGCCGAGGTGACGACTGCGGTTGCCAACGGCGACCTCACGAAGAAGATCACGGTCGACGCCAGGGGCGAGGTGCTCGAGCTCAAGGACACGATCAACACGATGGTCGACCAGCTCTCCTCTTTCGCCGACGAGGTCACCCGCGTCGCCCGGGAGGTCGGCACGGAAGGGAAGCTCGGCGGGCAGGCGACCGTGAAGGGTGTCAGCGGCACCTGGAAGGACCTGACCGACAACGTCAACTTCATGGCGGGCAACCTCACCACCCAGGTGCGCGGGATCGCCAAGGTCGTCACCGCGGTCGCCGACGGCGATCTGGCTCAGAAGTTCACGATCGAGGCGAAGGGCGAAGTCGCGGCCCTCGCGGACACGATCAACTCGATGATCGACACGCTTCGTGTCTTCGCCGAGCAGGTGACGACCGTTGCCCGCCAGGTAGGCACGCAGGGGAAGCTCGGGGGCCAGGCAGACGTGCCCGGCGTCGCCGGGACCTGGAAGGCGCTCACTGACAGCGTCAACGGGATGGCGGCGAACCTGACGGATCAGGTGCGCAACATCGCCGACGTCACGACCGCGGTCGCGAAGGGCGACCTGTCGCGGAAGATCACGGTCGACGCGAAGGGCGAGGTCCTCCGCCTCAAGAACACGATCAACACGATGGTCGACCAGCTGTCTGCGTTCGCGGACGAGGTCACGCGCGTCGCGAAGGAGGTCGGCACCGAGGGACGGCTCGGCGGCCAGGCCGAGGTCAAGGGTGTCAGCGGAACCTGGCGCGAGCTGACGAACAACGTCAACCAGCTCGCCGACAACCTCACGAACCAGGTCCGCAACATCGCGGACGTGACGACGGCCGTGGCCAACGGCGACCTCAGCAAGCAGATCACCGTCGACGCCCGCGGCGAGATCCTCGAGCTCAAGGACACCATCAACACCATGGTCGACCAGCTCTCCTCCTTCGCCGACGAGGTCACCCGCGTCGCCACGGAGGTCGGCACGGAAGGGCGCCTCGGAGGACAGGCGGAGGTCGAGGGAGTCTCCGGAACCTGGCGTCAGCTGACGCAGAGCGTGAACGGCATGGCTTCGAACCTGACCGATCAGGTGCGCAACATCGCCGAGGTCACAACTGCGGTCGCAACAGGCGATCTCTCGAAGAAGATCACGGTCGACGCCCGCGGCGAGGTGCTCGAGCTCAAGGACACCATCAACACGATGGTCGACCAGCTCTCCTCCTTCGCCGACGAGGTCACCCGCGTCGCCCGCGAGGTCGGCACCGAGGGCCGCCTCGGCGGCCAGGCGAACGTCGAGGGCGTGTCCGGCACGTGGAAGGCGCTCACCGACAACGTCAACGCCATGGCCGGCAACCTCACGGGTCAGGTCCGCAACATCGCCGAGGTCACGACCGCCGTCGCGACCGGAGACCTCTCGAAGAAGATCACGGTCGACGCTCGCGGCGAGGTGCTCGAGCTGAAGGAGACCGTCAACACGATGGTCGACCAGCTCCGCACGTTCGCAGCAGAGGTGACGCGCGTGGCCAAGGAAGTCGGCACGGACGGCCGCCTCGGCGGACAGGCGAACGTCGAGGGCGTCAGCGGGACGTGGAAGGCGCTGACGGACAACGTGAACACGCTCGCGGACAACCTCACGACGCAGGTGCGGAACATCGCCGAGGTGACGACCGCCGTCGCAAACGGCGATCTGACGAAGAAGATCACCGTGGACGTCAAGGGTGAAGTCCTCCAGCTCAAGAACACGATCAACACGATGGTCGACCAGCTCTCCTCGTTCGCCGACGAGGTCACCCGCGTCGCACGCGAGGTGGGTACCGAGGGCAAGCTCGGCGGCCAGGCGAACGTCAAGGGTGTCTCCGGCACGTGGAAGGACCTCACCGACAACGTGAACGCGATGGCCGACAACCTGACGAACCAGGTGCGGAACATCGCCGACGTCACGACGGCCGTCGCACTCGGCGACCTGAGCAAACAGATCACCGTCGACGCGCGCGGCGAGATCCTCGAGCTGAAGAACACCGTCAACACGATGGTCGACCAGCTCTCGAGCTTCGCGGCTGAGGTGACCCGCGTGGCCAAGGAGGTGGGGACGGAGGGCAAGCTCGGCGGTCAGGCGCAGGTCGGCGATGTCAGCGGCGTCTGGAAAGGCCTAACGGACAACGTGAACCAGCTCGCCGGCACGCTCACGACGCAGCTCCGCGCGATCTCCGAGGTCTCACAGGCGGTGACCAAGGGAGACCTCACCCGGACAATCGCCGTCGAGGCCGAGGGCGAAGTCGCCGAGCTGAAGGACACGATCAACCAGATGATCGGCAACCTCGCCGAGACGACGCGCGCGAACCAGGAGCAGGACTGGCTCAACTCCAACATGGCGCGCTTCACGGGCATGCTGCAGGGGGAACGCGACCTCGAGACGGTCTCACGGCTGATCATGTCGGAGCTGACACCGCTCGTCGGCGCGCAGCACGGCGCCTTCTTCCTGAGGGACGCCCCGAGCGGCGAGGGGGACGAGTTCGAGCTGCGCCTGATCGCGACCTACGGGTACAAGCAGCGCAAGAACGTCCCGACGCGCTTCGCGGTCGGCGAAGGCCTCGTCGGCCAGTCGGCGCTGGAGCTGAAGCCCATCCTCGTCACGCAGGCGCCGGACGACTACGTCCGGATCACCTCCGGCCTTGGGGAATCAGCGCCGGTGAATCTCATGGTGCTGCCCGTGCTCTTCGAGGACCAGGTCCTGGCCGTGATCGAGCTCGGCTCCTTCCAGCGGTTCACACCGGTTCAGCAGACCTTCCTCGAGCAGCTCGCCGAGTCGTTCGGCGTCGTACTGAACACGATCCAGGCGAACATGCGCACGGAGGAGCTCCTCGGACAGTCGCAGCAGCTAACGCAGGAGCTGCAGAGCCAGTCGGAGGAGCTGCAGTCACAGCAGGAGGAGCTCCAGCAGACGAACAAGGAGCT
>JBKPMS010000058.1:0-15332 GCA_046732275.1 Actinomycetota bacterium
TCGATCGACCGGCTTGTGTCTCTGATCTCGTCCGACAACGTCCGCTCTCAGCGCGTCGCGGAGAGACTCGGTGCGATTCCTACAGAAACCGTCAGGCCTGTAGATTCGAGGCGGAAGACGGTCGTCTGGAGACATCCGCCCGCCGCCTGATGCGGAAACGAATCCGCCCGCTCCTATACCACGGGAGCGAAGAAGTCGATAAGCAGTTGGTTGACGCGTTCGGCCTCGTCGTGGTGCACCCAGTGCGACGCGTCGGGTAGGCGCTCCACGCGGTCGAGGTTGGGCACATCGTCGCGCTCGGGCTGGGCGAGGTCGGAGCCGAGGTAGGAATCCCGCTCGCCCCAGATGACCAGTGTCGGCGCCGAGATCGGGCGAAGCTTTGCTGCAGCTTCTTTCTGGGACTGTCGTACGGAGGCGCGGTAGTAGTTGATCATGCCGGCCGCTGCTCCTGGCTGCGACCACGCCTCGACGTAGCGTTCCATTTCTTCGTCGGTGTAAGGAGGGCGTGCGTCCTGCAGGAAGTGCCGGAAGAAGTGCCAGTCTCTGGCGTGAACGACTTGCTCGGGCAGTCCCGGGGTCGCGAAGAAGAAGAAGTACCAGGACTTTCGGAGCTGGCTCGGGTGTTTCAGTCCCTCCGAGAGTCGCCGCGGATGGGCCGCGTTGAGGATGGCGAGGCGGTCGACCACCTCGGGATGGTTCATCGCGACGGTCCAGGCGATGCTTCCGCCCCAGTCGTGACCGACCAACAGCGCAGACTCCGCACCGAGTTCTCCAATGAGGCCGCGGATGTCGGCGGCGAGCAGGTCGACGGCGTAATCCTTGAAGCCCTCCGGCTTCGAGGACAGGTTGTAGCCACGCGTGTCGGGGGCGACTACCCGAAATCCCGCCGCCGCGAGCGGCGCGATCTGTGAACGCCAGCCGAACCAGAATTCCGGGAAGCCGTGAAGCAGAACGATCAGCTGCCCCTCACCTGCTTCGACGTAATGCAACGTCTGATCGCCAACCTCGGCAAAACCCTCCCGAAGCGCGATTCCGACATCAGGGAGCACATTGGTGGTCATCACGAGGACCTCCGTGGGGTAGGGGGACTTGGACACTCAGCGAACCGACGCGAACGCGCCGCGTAGTTCCTCGGAGAAGAGCTCCGGCTCCTCCCAGGCGGCGAAGTGCCCGCCCTTGTCGACCTCGTTGAAGTACACGACGTTCGAGTACGACTTCTCGACCCAGCTGCGAGGCGTTCGCCAGATCTCGCCGGGAAACGTCGTGAAGGCGACCGGGATCCGAGCATCTGAGGGCAGCGCCTGGTCGGCTCCTGGGGCGTCCGGTCCGTAAGCCTCCCAATACGACCGGGCGGCCGACGCGCCCGTGCCGGTCAGCCAGTACAGCGTGATGTTGTCGAGGATGTTGTCGCGCGTGAGGTTTCCCGATGGCCGGCCGTCGACGAACGCGCCGGAGATCTTGTAGTAGGCGTCGGTGTCGTGGTCGATCATCCACGCCGCCAGGGAGACGGGCGAGTCCAGCAGCGCGTAGCCGATCGTCTGAGGCCTGGTGGCCTGCTCCACGAAGTAGCCGTTGCCGCTCCTCTGGAACGTCTTGATCGCGGCAAGCGCCGCCTGCTCCTGCTCGCTGTCCGCCGGCAACGCCGCGGGGTCGTTCAGCGCCGGCACCAGCAGGTTAGTGTGGATGCTGATCAGCCCCTCCGGCCCGAGGCGGCCCATCGCGTCGGTGACGCCCGCGCCGACGTCGCCGCCCTGGGCGGCGTAGCGGCTGTAGCCGAGGCGCTTCATCAGCTCGGCCCAGGCGCACGCGACCCGGCCGAGGTTCCAGCCGAGCTCGGCGGGCTGGCTGGAGAGGCCGTAGCCGGGCAGAGAAGGCAGCACGAGATGGAACGCGTCCTCCGCGGAGCCGCCGTGCGCGGTCGGATCCGTCAGCGGACCCACGGTGTCGATCTGCTCGATTACCGAGCCGGGCCAGCCGTGGGTCATGATCAGCGGCAGCGCGTCGTCATGCGACGAGCGGACGTGGATGAAGTGGACGTCGACGCCGTCGATCTCGGTAACGAACTGCGGCAGCGCGTTCAGGCGTGCCTCGACGCGCCCGAAGTCGTACTCGTCCACCCAGTAGCGCGCGAGTTCCTGCATGGCGGCCAGCTGGACACCCTGCGAGCGGTCGGCGACGAGCTCCTTGCTGGGCCAGCGTGTCACCGCGATGCGCCGGCTCAAGTCATCGAGCCGCTCCTCCGGAAAATCGACGTGGAACGGCCGGATCGCAGCTGCAGTCTCGACGGTGGTGCTCATCACGACCTCCTTTCTCGATAGACCCCGCGACCCGACCCTACGCTTTTCCGGTCCGCCCGGGCAATCGCCGACACCGAATCGTCACCAGAGGCAGCACGGCGGGCCCGAAGAACCGGCGGAAGCGTCGTCCACCGCCGCACCTGACGTGTTAGAGCCGCCGGCGAGTCCTGGCCACAAGCTCAACGCTAAGGTCGCGGCGTATGGTCGCGACGGCACTCGACCACGAGCACAGCGTCTCGCCGCGAGAGCTCTTCTTCGACCTCGTCTTCGTGTTCGCCTTCACGCAGGTGACGACGCTGCTCGCGCACGACCCGACGTGGGCCGGGATCGGCCGCGGCGTCCTCGTGCTCGGCGCGCTCTGGTGGCCGTGGACGGCGTACGCCTGGCTCACGAACACCGTCGACCCGGAGGAAGGCTTAGTCGGCGGCGCGCTGCTCGTCGCGCTGATCGCGATGTTCCTCGCGGCGCTTGCGGTGCCGGGCGTGTTCGACGACGACGGTGTCCTCTTCGGCGCATGCTTCCTCGTCGTCGTCGCGATGCACCTGGCGCTCTACGCCCTCGCCGGCCGCGGCAACCGCGATCTGTTCGCCGCAGTGCTCCGGCTGGCGCCCTGGACGCTGCTCGGCGCGACGCTGATCCTCGTCGCGGGCTTCGGCTTTCCAGATGGCGCGCGCACGTGGCTCTGGGTCGCTGCGTTGGCCTGCACCTACATCGGCGCCGGGCTGAGCGGATCGACCGGCTGGCGCGTGTTCCCGTCGCACCTCGCGGAGCGCTACGGCCTCGTGATCATCATCGCGCTCGGCGAAGCGTTCGTCGCGATCGGCATCGGCGCGGCTGGGATCGGCCTCGGGTTACGCGAGGTCGCGGCGGCGATTCTGGGTCTACTCGTCGCCACCTCGTTCTGGCTGGCCTACTTCGACTTCTTCTCGGTGCGCGGCGCGCGGATGCTCGCCGATTCGCGGGGCCCCGGCCGGGTGGCGCTAGCGCGTGACGTGTACGCGTACGCGCACCTCCCGATGATCGTCGGGATCGTGCTCTTCGCATTCGCCATGAAGACCATCGTCGCGCACGTCGGTGACGAACTCGACTTTGTCGCGGCCTTCGCGCTCTGCGGCGGGAGCGCGGTGTATCTGCTGACGTACTCGGCGGTCCGGTCGCGCGTCGAGCGACGGCTCGTATTGAGTCGTGGCCGCTTTGCAGCTGCGGTCCTCCTCTTGCTCGTCCTCCCGCTCGCGACAGTCGTGCCGGCACTAGGCGTGCTGGCGTTGGTCACGGTGATCTGGCTGGCCTTGCATGCGTACGAGCTCATGTGGTGGCGCGAGGCCCGTGCGGAGTCGCGCTCGATGCTCGCCTCGTCGTAGACGCGACGCCACAGCGGGTGGAACTGCCGTCGCCACGTGTGCGGCTCAGTGTTCCCTTGCGCGTCTCCGCAACGTCGAGAAATATCGACGCGGTCCGGACGTGAGCCCAGCGGATCCCCGCGCTGTCCCCACGGGCGCGGCGGTCCGCCTTCGCAGTGTTTTACTCCGCGTAGCGCTCCGGGTGCTGAGCAAAGGCCGCGGCGCAGGTCAGCGAGCAGAAGTAGTAGGCCTTCTCGTCCAACAACAAGCGCCCGACCGCGTGCTCTGGATCGACCGCCATCTGGCAGACGGGGTCAACCGCCAGGTGATCGGTGCTCTCGTCAAGGGGGACCACGGCGAAGATCTCGACCGGCTCGGCGACGTTCCGCAGGACTTGCCGTCCGCGAGACTCGTAGAGCACACCCTCGAGGTCGGGTGCGAGGGCTGCCGTCTGCCCCGTGACGAGCACCTCGCCGCCGGCGGCGAGCGCTGAGACCCGCGCTGCGACGTTGATCGTCGTGCCGAAGTAGTCGCCGTTGCGCTCGACCGCTGGGCCGTGGTTGCCGCCGACACGGACCGACGGTGCATGGTCTCCCCTCATTGCAGCGCGCGTGATCCACAAGCCAAGGCGGACTGCATCGGCAGGGTCGGGCACTCGGAGCATGAGCGCATCGCCCACCGTCTTCACGTACTCGCCGTCGAGTCGTGGCAGCTCCGCCTGAACGACGCGCGCGAACTCCTCCACCAGCTGTACGGCCTGCTCGTCTCCATGCGCCTCGGTGAGCGCGGTAAAGCCCGCGATGTCGGCGAACAAGAAGGTGGCTTCGTCGTTTCTTGACATGGATGAAACGTAGTCTTTAGTCCCACGCGAAAAGCGAAGCCAAATAACAACGGGCCTTGGTGATTTCGGATTCGAACCATTCCCACGACGGCAGCGCGCAGCGCCTCGAGGTTGCAGTCATCGGCAGCGGCCAGGGCGGTGGTGTTGGCCAAGCGCGATGATCAGAGGGCTGGCGGTCTCTTGAACCCGAGGTGCGCCAAGATGGAGCAGCCATGAGGGCGGTTGTACGGGACGCTTACGGCTCCGTCGAAGTTCTGCGACTCGGGGAGGTCGATGAGCCGGTTGCGGGCGAGGGTGAAGTGTTGGTGCGCGTGCACGCAGCTGGCGTCGACCAGGGCGTCTGGCATCTCATGGTCGGGATGCCGTACGTGATGCGCCTGGCGGGCTTCGGCATTCGTGCTCCGAAGAACCGGTTGCTTGGCTACGACGTGGCCGGGCGCGTCGAGGCGGTCGGTCCAAACGCGGGCTTGTTTCGGCCCGGGGACGAGGTATTCGGGACGTGCCGGGGTTCCTTCGCCGAATACGCCGTCGCGCGCGCTGAGCGTCTCGCGTCGAAGCCGGACAACGTGAGCCTCGAGGAGGCTGCCGCCGTGCCCATCTCCGGTTACGCCGCTCTGCAGGCGGTCCGCGAGCATGGAGGTGTTCGCGCCGGCCAGCGGGTGCTGATCATCGGTGCGGGCGGCGGCGTCGGAACGTTCGCAGTGCAAATCGCGAAGGCAGACGGGGCAGAAGTCACCGGTGTCTGCAGCACTGCGAAGACCGAGTTCGTGCGCTCGATCGGCGCCGACCACGTCATCGACTACACCAGAGAGGAGTTCGCCGACGGTCGCAACCGCTACGACGTGATTCTCGACATCGCCGGCAACCGCTCCCTCTCCCAGCTGCGGCGCGCCCTGACGTCACGGGGGACGCTCGTGATCGTCGGCGCAGAAGACGCAGGCGACTGGCTCGGCGTAGGCCGTCAGCTGCGGGCGGCGGCGCTCTCGCCCTTCGTCAATCAGAAGCTCGGCACCTTCATCTCGAAGGAGCGCAGCCAGGACCTGGAGGAGCTGCGAAAGCTGCTCGAAGCCGGCGCGATCAAGCCCGTCGTCGACAGGACGTTCCCGCTCGACCACGTTCGCGAGGCGATCCGCTACCTCAGAGACGGCCGAGCCCACGGCAAGGTGGTCATTACAGTCTGACCTTTGAGGTGCGTCGGCTTAGCTGGTTGGCACGTGAACCGCGGTCGGCGACGCCCGGGCCCGCGCTCTCTGGCTGCATCAGCCGCGGAACGGCGCCATCCGGATGGTCAGGTCGGTCAGGGCGAAGCGGTGCAGGTACCACGCGCGCCCGCGAGGCACTCGCCTGGCCTCGGCCCGCCAGAGCCCAGAGAACTCCCGCTTGAAGCCCAGCCGCGGGAAGTCGCGGACCACGCTCTTGCGCAGCGCGTCGGGCACCTCGTCGCTACGCAGCCCGAAGACGTCGACCCCGGCGCCCGCCGACAGGAGGAACGCCTCGGCGCCGAGCTCGAGCCCCACTCCCGGCGTGTGGTGCATAGCGATCGCGTTGGCGACGAGTTCCCGGCCGTCGACCGGCACGCCGTGGCGGTCGGTGAACGCGCGAGCGAGCTCCGCGCTGCGGACGGTGAAGTCGACGTGGGGCACGGGGCTCGGCAGCCCGGTGTCGTGGAACATCGCCGCGATGTACAGGAGCTCGCGGTCGAACGTGATCCGGTGCAGCGCGGCGAGCGCCGCGCCCCACGCATACGCGCGGCGCGAGTGGTTGAGCAGGGCGGGGCGCAAGAGGTCCTGGGCCGTCGCCTCGGCATCCCGGGCGAGCGTCGAGTCCGGGGGCGTGAGGCTCGCCGGATCGACGTCGTTCCGGCGCCCGGAGTGCCGGCGCAGCGCGATTGCGAGCAGTCCGGCGGTGATACGGAGCTCGTCGCGGATCAAGGGTCCGGCGAGCGCGAGGCCTTCCCGCAGGGTGAGGACTCCGCCGGTGTGCTCGGTCCAGCCGATCGATCCGACGGGGTGGGTGCAGTGGTTGCTCATCGCTCTGAAGGTACGCCTCAGCCACCGAGAGCAGGCAAGGCAAGCTCGAGTGCGCGGCGGCCGACCCCGGTGAGGTCCGCGACGAAGTTCACGACCGCCTGTGGCCGCGCACCCTGCGCAAGGTGGAGGAGCGCTTCGGAGTCGTAGACGTCACAAAGGGCGGCTTCGGCGCCGAGGTCGCGGAGGAGTTGCAGCTTCGCCGGTGATCGTGTCAGGCGACGACGTGGTGCCGGTCGAGGTGCGGAAGGGTTGCTCAGCCCAGAACACCGCTTGCTCTTGCGAAGAGAAGATGTGCATCGCTGAAGGAAACCAAGCCGCGGCGCAGGGTCCCGCCGCTAGCTGGCGAGCTGGGTGAACCCGCCGACGAGCATGCCGTAGGCAACGTGGGCAACGATGTTCACGAGTGGGGTTTGGAGCCCGTAGTTGAGCATGAGGAAGCCGGGCGGCTCGAGCAGGGCCGTCGTGTTCGCGCCGGTCAGCGGCGAACCCATGCGCGGGTGGACGAGCGGGAGCAGCAGGTTGACGAGCGCGGTTGCCGCGAAGAGGGCGTGGACGAAGCCGAAGATCGCTCCCAGCAACCAGCCACTCTCGTTGATCGCGACGAAGATCGCGTAATAGGCGAGCGCGAAGACAAGCCCGGCGAGGAAGTGGAACGCGTAGCCGAGCGCTTTCGCCCGCAGCCGGTTGGCAGTGAAGGCGGTGCCGAGCAGGAAGGGGATGTCCATGCGCGTGAGCCGCAGCTCGCTCGCCGCACGCAGGATTGTCGTCAGGACGAGAGTGCCGGCGAAGCCACCCGCGAGCGCGCCCCAGACGCTCACGGTTGCTTCTCCCCGATCGCGCTGGCGGCGCTGATGAGCGCCAAGTGGCTCAGGCCCTGCGGCATGTTGCCGAGGAATTCACCGCTTGCGGGGTCGATTTCTTCGCTGTAGAGGCCGACGTCGTTGGCGACGGTGAGTAGTTGCTCCATCAGCTGTGACGCCGCATCGCCTTGCCCGGTTCGCGCAAGCGCCTCGGCGAGCCAGAACGAGCAGGCGAGGAAGGCGCCCTCGGTTCCTTCGAGCCCGTCGTCCCCTTCGTACCGGCGAACGTAGGGGCCGTCGGCGAGCTCGCGTGCGATCGCGTCCACCGTCATGCGCATCCGTTCGTCGTTTTCCCCGGCGTAGTCGTGCAGGACGCCGAGGAGGAGGCTGGCGTCGAACTCGTCCGCGCCGGCGAAGCGAACGTAGCTCTGCTTGTCCTCCGACCAGCATTCGCCGTCGATGAAATCGCAGATCGCGTCGTGCTCCTTGCGCCAACGATTTGCGTTCTTCGCCGGCAGGATTCGGTGCCTGGCGAGATCCGCGGCCCGGTCGAGCGCGACTGCACACAGCATTTTCGACTGCGTGAAGTGAAGCGGATCGCTGCGTACCTCCCAGATGCCCGCGTCGGGCCGGCGCCAGTTGGCGCAGACGTGGTCTGCGATCCGGGCGAAGCGCCGCGCGACGTCGCGGTCGAGCTGATTGCCGGCGCGCGCGTAGAGCGAGACGGTCTGCATTAGCTCGCCGTAAGTGTCGAGCTGGAGCTGCTCGGCGGCGCCGTTGCCGACGTTGACCGGGCGCGAGTCGCGGTAGCCGGCGAACGGGAGGTCGTGTTCGCGCACGCGTGTCCCGCCGTCGAGTCGATAGAGCACGTGCAGGCGAGGGTGAGTGAGCTGGGTGGCGTGCATCAGCCACCAGAAATAGGCGTGCGCCTCGGCAGGGCAGCCGAGCCGTAGGAAAGCGTCGATCGTGAACGCACTATCGCGGATCCAGGAGTAGCGGTAGTCCCAGTTCCGCTCGCCGCCGATCTCCTCTGGGAGCGAGGTCGTAGCTGCCGCGGCAATCGCACCCGATGGGGCGTACACGAGCAGCTTGAGCGCAAGCGCGCTACGGATGACCGCGTCGCGCCAGGGGCCCTCGTAGGTGCGGTGGCTCGCCCACTTTCGCCAGCTGCTGCAAGTCGCGTCGAGGCGCCTCGCGAACTCGTCGCGGGCCCCGAGGACGAGCGGTTCTTGGTGCGCGAACGACAGCGCGAGCAGCGCCGAGGATCCCTCACTGGCCTCGAAGCGAGCATCGATCCATTGCGGACCGACGACCGGCTCGCCGGCTTCGAACGACTGCAGCGCGAGCGCGTCGCTGCCCGCGCACGCGACGGGAATCCCCTGTCGGCGAGCGAGCGTGAGCGGCCAGCCGCCGTAGCCGAAGCGCGGCTCGAGCCGCCAGCGCATCGGCACGCGCCCGGAGAGGCCGTCGATCTTCCGCTGTAGCTCCCGGTATGGCACCAGGCCGTCGTCGGGGAAGGTGAGTGCGTCGGTGACGCGCACACGGCCGTGATCGGTGACGAACGTCGTCTCGAGCACGTTCGTTTCCGGTACGTAACGCCGTGCCGCGACGAACGGCGCATCGGGTTGGAGCGAGAAGCGGCCGCCACGCTTGGGATCCAGGATCGCGGCGAAGACGCTCGGCGAGTCGAGGTCGGGAAAGGGCAGCCAGTCAACCGAGCCGTCGCGCGCGACGAGCGCAACCGTGCGACCATCGCCGATCGCTGCGTAGTCACGCAGCGGCGCGTATCCCTCGTCGCGCGCGACCGGTCGTACGCAGTCCATCTCGCTTTCAGTACTCGCTTCTGCCGCTGCTAATGGCTGCGCGTCTGGGCACTGTTAGAGTCGCCGTCCGGTCCGGGTGAGCCTTCGGGTTCGCGGGATTCAACTATCATCGCGGAGCTAGGAAGGGATCCCGCTCACAACACGTCCGGCGGCAAGCGCCCTGGAGTAGTCGTGTTGGTGGCGTGCCTACTGGCTTTTCAGGTACTCGGCGAGATCGGTCTCCTGCTGCTGGGTCAGCCCGAGGTTGAAGCAGCTGTTGTAGTGGTCGACGACGTCGAGCAGCGTGGGGAAGCGGCCGTCGTGGTAGAAGCCGCGCTTCGACCGCGTGAAGAGCGCTTGGAGGGGCGCTGTCACGTAGGTGCCGTCCGGGCCACGGTCGGCCTGGAAGGAGTCGATGCAGATCTCGCTTGGCTTGTGGGCGTTGTAGCCGGGCTCGGTGCCGAGCGAGCCGATGTGGCAGGTTGAGCATCTTCCCTGGCCGTTGAAGATCCTGGCGCCGCGGGCGGCCGCGCCTCGATTGAAGCTTCCCTTCGGCGGCGTCGGCGCCGGCAGGTCGATCTGGTAGGCGTGCAGCGCGGCCAGCTTTGGGGTGACGAGGTCCGGTAGGCCGGTATCTGCGGTCGGGACGGGCAGGACGCCCTCGCCGATGTAGGGGTGGGTGTGGCCGAAGCCGGCCGCCGCGGCGAGCGGGAACTTGGCGGCGTCGTCGAGCCTTGGGTCGAAGAAATTGCCCTGGCCGTGCATCTCGAGGTTGGCGACGAAGGCATTCCAGTAGGTGACGGTTCCCCAACCGCCCTCCCAGGTGTGGAGGTTCTGGCCCGCCTTGCCGAAAGCGCTCGGGATCCGCACTGCCGCCGAGCCACCGTCTGGGCGAAACGCCTTGCCATCGAGGTTCAGCTCGGCGTCGAACTTCCCGGGCCCCCAGGAGTGGAGCACCGTCTTGACGGTCGCCACGTCGGTGTGCAGCGCGTCAGCGAGCGGCTGCAGGTTGGGCGCGCCGGCGACAATCGCGCCGACGTTCAGGTCTTGGTTGGGCCAGCCGTCGAGTCGGTTGCCGATCCCGGGCGCGAACGAGTCGTCCACGGTCGAGTGGCAGACGGCGCAGCTGATCCCGACCGAGGTCAACCGATCGCCATCGAAGAAGCCCCGCAGGCCGACGACGGCGTTCAGTCTCAGCAGCTGTACGGTGACTGCTGGGTCTTCGAGGTTGACGTTGCCGGCCTTGATCGCGGCGGCGAGATCCGCCGGGATCGCCGTCGCATCGACCTTTAGCCCGAGCGCGAGCGCCTGCTTCGGGCTGACGCCGGGCCCGACGCCGCCTAGCGCCGACCCCTCGATCGCCTTGTGGAGGCCGAGGACACCGCTCCAGACCGCCTCGTCGCCGAACGTCTCGAAGCGGAAGACCTGCCTTCCCTGGAGGAAGAGCTCGTCTGCGTTCGCCTGTCCGGGATCGCTGCTCGTGCTCGAGACCGCGCTGAATGTACCGTTGACGACGATGCCACCGAGCAGAAGGAGCGCGGCAACGCCGGCGAGAGCAAGAAGCTTCTTGAGTAGGGCAGCCACGTAACGAACCGCCTCGGGTCGGCGCGAACGCTGCAGCCTAAGCGGATTCCGCTTCTAGGCACGTGATCGTCGTCACACCACGTGAGAATTCTCACGTCGGGACGGGTCCGCATGCATCGAGGGAGCGAGGCGATTCGCACCCACCGGCCGTTGGTCATGTTCTGCGATCGGAAGGGCGGGTAAGCAAGGGGCCAAGCCACGTGCGCCTGGAAAAAGGGCGTGCACCTTGGAGGTGATCCCGTGGCGACATTCCAGGAACGACAGACAGAGCGGCGAGGAATCGGCTCTTGGAGTCGCACTCGCTGGCTGGTGCTCACGATCGTCTTGGTCGCGATCGCGGCCGCCGTCGTTCTGATCGTCCTCTACACGGGGGGTTCCGGCGGAGGCGGCGGGGGCGGCTACTAGCCAACTCCTCGACTGGTGTGGCGGGCGTCCCGCGCCTGCCACACCGGCGAGTACCCGCGCGCGCGCGCGCGTTGCCTCTCCTGCGAACTTTCTCTCATCTACGCAGGAGGCTGAGCCCGATCGAATCGTCCTCAGAGTGCGAACTCGTCGTCCAATAGCTTCGGAGCAGGGGCTCGAGCAGCCGGAGCGTGAGCCCCAAAGCAGGTGTCCGTCCTCGAGCTCGACGCACTGGGCGCACCGCGGTTGGGGCCAACCCGGAAAGGCGCTCCCCGCTTGGAGCTAGGCAGCCTTTGCCTGCCGCTGAGGCGGTCTACACCGATCGAACGCGACCGCGACCGCGTACGCGTCGTGGCGGGTCCCACGGCTTCGAGCCGACGGATGAACTCACGCACGTCCTTTCTCATCCGTTCTCGTAGCGGTTGAGCGTGGACGGGATCAAACGGAAGACTGCGTGGCTCGAGAGTTGGCCGCAACGGTCCCGTCGGATGAGTTCGGGGTAGCGTCGAAGGAGGGACGCGTGACGCGGATCTCGGCGATGTATTTGCGCAGTACCGGGATGGCGTCCTCTGCCCCGAGCTCCTCAACCTTGTACGTCTCGGAGCGGCTACGGCTGAGCTACTTCCCCGTGCGCGCGGCGTGTTGAGCACCAGTTCACGGGTCCATAGGCGGCGACCAACCAGCGGCAGCGCATTGATGGACGAACTCCACCGGCGTCTTGGCCCGCACCGCACCTAGAGGCGGCGCTCGCCTTGTACCGGCGGCACGACCTCCGGATTCGAGAATTCGTCGATGGGCTCGCGTGCTACCGCGACCACATGGGCGTCACCCTCCCGCACTTTTCCGCGCGTCGAGGCGGTCGTCCTCGAACGCCCGATCCGCCGCAACGAAACGCGGAGGAGTCGGCATGAAACCGCACTGGCCACGGTGCGACACGCTTCCGACCCGAGCACGTGTCCTACGGATGTCCGCGCGCGGCACGCGCTCACCGCGGCGTCTCCGACGCTCGACCCCGCCAAATGAAGCCGCCTCGCAAACAGCGATCTCCGCTCAAGCTCCCGCTCCGGAACTCATGGCCGTTCGGTTTAGGCACCTGGAGGCACGACGTGGGCAGCCAGGGGGCGCCGCTGCGGTGGCGTTCCCTTCAGCTGGTCGGCGTATGGCGCGGGTCGCTGGTCTTCGTCGTCTCGAAACAGCGGCACCAGACTGCGGCGGGCGTCGGTGGCGGTGGCTCGGTCAAATCAGTGCTGCTCGAGGAAGCCGCTGAGTTCCGCCGTGGTCTCTGCGGGTCGCTCTTCGGGGAGGAAGTGGCCGCAGTTGAGCGCCCGCCCCTGCACAGTGTCCGCTTCCTGCTGCCAGATCGAGAGGACGTCGTAGGAGGAACCGATTCCCTGTGCGCTCCAGAGCACGAGCACGGGGCAGTGGATCCGCTCCTTGTCGCCGCGGTCGTGCGCTAGGTCGATTGTTGCGCCGGCGCGGTAGTCCTCGCACCCGGCGTGGATGGTCGCCGCGTCGAAGCAACGCCGATACTCCGAGACGGCCGCCTCGTCGAGCGCGCTGGGTGTGCCGCACCACTCTCGCAGTGTCCAGTCGAGGTAGAAGCCGGGGTCGGCGCCGATCAGCCGCTCGGGTAGGTCGGGCGCTTGCACGAGAAAGAAGTAGCGCCAGACGGTGATCGCGCGTTCCTGGTCGAGACGCGCGTAGATCGTCTCGGTCGGGATGATGTCGAGGATCGCGAGCCGGGAGACTGCATCGGGATGGTCGAGTGCCAGTCGTCGTGCGACCCGGGCGCCGCGGTCGTGTCCGGCGAGCGCGAAGCGTTCGGAGCTCGAGCTGGTCCTGGGCCATCGCCCGTTTCGAGTACGGCTGGTGGCTCTCGTCAGAGGGTGGTTTGCCGCTGTCCCCGTAGCCGCGTAGGTCGGAGCAGACGACCGTGAACCGCTCTGCGAGCGCAGGTGCGACGCGGTGCCAGATCACGTGCGTTTGCGGATAGCCGTGCAACAACAACACCGGCGCCCCTTCCCCGCCGCGGACGCTGTTGATCGTCGTCCCGTTGACGGCCGACTGCTCTCGCGAGAATCCTCGGAAGAGCTCGCCCTCGGCGCCGGTCATCGTCGCTTCCAGTCCGGGTGGCCGAGCGGCTTGTCCCGCCAGGCGTGGACTTCGTCGAGCAGCGTCGACATGACCTGCGTGTGCAGCTCAGCCTGGTCGTCGCCGCCAGCGCCGAATGCCGTCTCAAAGAAATCCATGCCGGCCACGATGTCACGCGTCTGCTCGATGTCGCCTGTGCTTAGGAAGCCGTCTGCGGTCGGGACCGCGAGGTGCCGCATGCCCACCCGAGCCCGATCAGGCAGCATCGTCGTCGCGTGCACGATCGCGCCGACGCCGACGCGCACATGGTCGCCGACCGTCGCGCCCTGGAGCACGATCGCGCCGGTCGCGACGTAACATTTGCTGCCAATCCCGCAGCCGGTCAGCACGCACAGCGGCGAGTCCAACGTGCGCTCACCGATCCGGAGTGGAAAGCCCGGCCTGCTCGTACCGCCCACCGAGCGGATGATCGCCCCCGAGAACAGAATCACCTCCTCGCCGATCTCGACCAGCGGGCCGCTGCTTTCGATCACGACGCCGTGATCTATATAGGCGCGAGCATCGATCTCGACGTTGCCGACGATGGTCGCGGACGGGGCAATCTGCGCGCCCGCATGCACTCGCGGCGCCTCACCGTTCCTCTCGATCAGCACTTGCAACCTCCTCGTCTCGGTGACGTACCGCCCGGGCCGATCGAGCGCCTCATTGCTCGTTCGTGAGCCGCACCTCCGCATGTAGCCGGCGGCCGTGGTAGACGATGTATCCGTCGCAAGGATGTCGTGCACGTCGAGGCCGTTCTGGTAAAGCACGATGCTTCGTCCGCCTGTGCGGGCGAGAGCGACTGCTGTGAAACCGGGCCGCCTCGAGGACTCCAATCATTCCGACGCGTGTCGACGGCTACGCAAAAGGCTCCTCCTTTGCCGCGGCGCAAGATCTGACAGTGGAGCTCGGATCGCGGTCGGTGTCTGCCGGGCGTGATTCACGACCGTTTCTGGCCGATAAGGGAGGTCGGCCACGAACTGAAGGCTCCACAAACGGCTCCATACCCACCGCACGCTCGACAAAGCGCCGATGTGTGGCGCTTTTGCAGAGCCCTCTGACGGACTCGAACCGTCGACCCCCTCCTTACCATGCGCTGCGCTCGGCATCCGGGCGCAACCAACGGCAACGGATTCAGCTTGTTTCGGCGCGTCTCAATGCCAGGCGAATTGCGACCGGTTGCGACCCGTTGCAACCACGGGGCTCCATAATGGCTCCATCCTCTGTAATCAGGTTAGACAACAGACTGGTTGCCTCGCCGGGGGAGACAGATCCGAGCGACGGATTCGGTGCCCGCCGCCTTGTGCGAGACTGCGACGGCGTGGATGCAACTGTGCACATGCCGCGGGATGGCGAGCGGCTTCGTATGGGCGAGTCAGAGGTCGTGATCAAGGCGACAGGTAACGAGACCCGCGGGTCGTTCTTTCTGTCGGAGACGACAGTGGAGCCCGGATTCCCGGGGCCTCCTCCGCACCGGCATGAGCGCCTCGTCGACATGTTCTACGTGCTCGACGGTCTTCTCAGCGTGCGCCTTGGCGATGAGACGCGTCAACTCGGCGAGGGGTCGTTCGTATGCGTGCCAGCCGGCGTTGTGCACACATTCAGCAACCCGAGCGACCGACCTGTCCGATTCTTGAACTTCAGCACCCCGGCCGGCTGGGAGAACTACATGCGCGAGCTCGCCGAGGCGGCGAAGAGCGGATCGCTCACGCCCGAGGTCATCGGCTCGATCGCGTCGCGGTATGACTTCGAGGCTGTCTAACCTCGAGCGCCTCCTAGATACGCTGATCGGTGGTTCGAGGAGGGAGCCTTGATCGCATGCATCTGGGAAAGGCATCCGTCGTACGCTCCCGCCGGCCGCGCCTCCTTCGGCTGTGAGGCCGCCGCGGTCACCGCAGATACGCGAGTCGGACCGTATGCGAGCTTGCAATTGCGCAAGGTGCGTTTGCAGGCTCCGGCTAGCGTCTCGGCGTGGCTCATGACACCTCGTGCTGGGAGCGGCTCCGCCTCTACACGGACAGGCTTTGCCTCCGCACGCCAACTCCGCGGGATGCGGAGGCTTTGTACGGCCTGTTCGCGGACCCCGAGGTTATGCATGACTTGGGC
>JBKPMS010000059.1:0-9332 GCA_046732275.1 Actinomycetota bacterium
TCGAGGTCGAAATCCTCGAGGGAGAGCTGCCAGTCGGGCGCGGTCGGCCGCCGGTAGAACGTGATCGGGAAGTAGTCCGGCGGCCACACCTCGCAGAAGGTCGGCGGCGTCAGCCAGTACGGGTCGGTGTGCAGGAAGCGGACGTCGATCTCCTCGCCCGCAAGCCACTCGCGCACGAACACGCCGTGGCCGTCGTCCCCGACGCGCGACGCGATCGCCGTTCGGACGCCCAGCCGCGCCAGCCCCGTCGCAACGTTGCCTGCGAAGCCTCCGACGTAGCGTGTGAACGTTCGGACACGGGAGAGCGGCGTCTCGAGCTCGTTGGGGTACAGGTCGACGCCGACGCGACCGAGCACTACCGCGTCGATCACACGTGCGTCCGCTCGTCGCGTCTCGCTGCCTCGTACTCCTTGCGCGCCCCGCGCACGGAGTCGATGTCGGACACCTCGGCGACCGGAACGTCCCACCAGCTTTCGTAGCTCGGAACGCCCTCGTACCGGTCGACCTCGATCGTAATGACCACGGTCCCCTGTTCCCTTTTGGCGTCTTCGAGCGCTGCTCGCAGTGAGTCGATGCCGTTCGCGCGGACGACCCGCGCGCCGAGCGATTCGGCGTTCGCGGCGAGATCGACGGGCAGCACGTCGCCCGCGTCCTCGCTGTCGACGCCGATCGAGCCGTTTCGACGGTAGCGGTACAGGGTGCCGAAGCCGTCGGTGCCGAGCGAGCGCGAGAGTGAGCCGATGGAGTTGAAACCGCGGTTGTCGACGAGCACGACCGTCAGCTTCAGACCCTCCTGTACGGATGTCACGAGCTCGCTCGAAAGCATCAGGTACGAGCCGTCGCCGACAAGCACGTACACCTCGCGGTCAGACGCGGCGAGCTTGACACCCAGACCGCCGGCAATCTCGTAGCCCATGCACGAGTACCCGTACTCGACGTGGTAGCCCTTCGGATCGCGCGTGCGCCAGAGCTTGTGCAGGTCGCCCGGCATCGCTCCGGCAGCGCAGACGACGATGTCGGTCGGCGCCGAGGCGTCGTTGACCGCGCCGAGCACCTCGCTCTGCGCGGGCAGCGGTCCATGGCCCAGCCGGTAGAGACGGGCGACCTCCTCATCCCACTCCGCGTTCAGGCGCGCCGCCTCCTCGCGGTATTCGTCCTCCACCGACCAGCCGGCGAGCAGCGTCGCGAGACGCTCGAGTGTCTCCCGGGCGTCGCCCACGAGCGCCAGCCCGGCGTGCTTCGCCGCATCGAAGTCGGCGACGTTCACGTTGACGAAGCGGACGCCGGGATTCCGGAACGCCGTCTTCGACGCCGTCGTGAAGTCCGTCCAGCGCGTCCCGATGCCGATGACGACGTCCGCGTCCGCGGCGACGCGGTTCGCGGCGAACGTCCCGGTGACGCCGATCGCGCCGAGCGACGAAGGATGGTCGAAGGGCAGCGAGCCCTTGCCCGCCTGCGTTTCGCCGACCGGAACTCCGGTCTGCTCGGAGAACCGCCGCAGGGCCTCGCTCGCGCGCGAATAGATGACGCCGCCGCCCGCGACGATCAGCGGCCGCCTCGCGGCGCGGATCACCTCTGCGGCCTGCGTCAGCGCCGCCTCGTCGGGCAGCGGCCGAGGCACGTGCCAGACCCGCTTGCGGAACAGCTCCTCCGGGAAGTCGGCCGCCTCGGCCTGTACGTCCTGCGGGAAGGCCAGCGTCACCGCCCCCGTCTCCGCCGGGCTCACGAGCACGCGCATCGCGTGCTGAGCCGCCGAGATGACCTGCTCCGGACGCGAGATCCGGTCGAAGTAGCGGGATACGGGGCGGAAGCAGTCGTTGACGGACACGTCGCCGGCCGACGGCACCTCGAGCTGCTGCAGCACCGGGTCCGGCTTGTGCGAAGCGAACACGTCTCCGGGCACGAGCAGCACGGGCAGCCGGTTGACCGTTGCGAGAGCGGCGCCCGTCACCATGTTCGTCGCGCCGGGGCCGATCGACGTCGTGCAGACGAGCGCACCGAGCCGGTCCTTCATACGGGCGTAGCCCGCGGCCGCATGCACCATCGCCTGCTCGTTACGTGCCTGGTAGTACGTCAGGAGCTCCGGCGACTCGTACAACGCCTCGCCCATCCCGGCGACGTTGCCGTGGCCGAAGATGCCGAAGCAGCCGCCGAAGAACCGATCTTCGACCCCGTCGCGCTCCACGTACTGCGCGGCCAGGAAGCGGACGAGCGCCTGGGCCGCGGTCAGCCTCACAGTCCCGCTCACCCCACCTCCGCTCTGATCTCCGCGAGCTCGTGCTCCAGCTCCGCGAGCTCGCGCCCGCCGGCCATCAAGCGCACGAGCTCCTGCCGGTCGATATCGGACTTCTCGTATGCACCGAGCATCTGGCCTCGGTTCAGGATCACAAACCTGTCGCCCACCGGATATGCGTGATGCGGGTTGTGGGTGATGAAGATCACCGCTACGCCGCGCTCCCGCGCCTGCAGGATGTACTTGAGGACCACTCCGGCCTGCTTCACGCCGAGCGCCGAGGTCGGCTCGTCGAGGATCAGCACACGGGCGCCGAAGTAGACGGCGCGTGCAATTGCGACGGATTGCCGCTCACCGCCCGAGAGCGTGCCGACCGGCTGGTCCGGGTCGCGGACGTCGATGCCCATCTCGTTCAGCTCGCGTCGGACGATTCGCTTTGCCCTCCCGGCGTCGAACCACTGCAGCGGGCCGAATCCCTTACGCGGCTCGGCGCCGAGAAAGAAGTTCCGCCAGATCGACATCAGCGGCACCATCGCCAGGTCCTGGTAGACGGTCGCGATTCCCGCGGCGCGCGCGTCGCGCGGCGATCCGAAGTGCGCTTCCTCCCCGTCGATGAGCACCCGCCCGTCGTCTGCCTGGTGAACGCCGGAGAGAATCTTGATGAAGCTCGACTTGCCGGCGCCGTTGTCGCCGAGGATGCATGTCACCTCGCCGGCGTTGACGTACATGGAGATGTCCTTCAAGGCGACGATGTTGCCGTAGTACTTGGAGATGTGGTCGGCTTCGAGCAGATGCGGCATCGTCATCTCGCTTTCTGAGCTCGACTGCGTATCCACGTGTTCAGCAGCACTGCGGCGAACAGAATCGCGCCCTGGAAGGTGAAGGTCCAGTTGCTGTCCCATTGTGCGTCAACGATCCCGAGCTGCACCATCCCGAGCATCGCCGCTCCGAAGAACGTGCCGATGACCGAGCCGAACCCGCCGGTCAAGAGACACCCGCCGACGACCGCGCAAATGATGAAGATGAACTCGAGCCCGATGCCCTCGCCGGACTGCATCGATCGCAGCTCGAGCGCCTCGATGATGCCCATCAGCGCTGCCGTGCCCGACGTCATCATGAACAGCAGCATCTTCGTCCGAGCGACGGGGACTCCGACGTTACGTGCGGAGCCCGGGTCGCCTCCCGCGCTATAGATCCAGTTGCCGAAGCGCGACTTGGCAAGGAGCCAGGCGCCGACGATCGTGATCCCGATCCACCAGAGCACCTTGACCTTGAAGTCCCACTTGGTCAGGTCGCCGGCGAAGATCTTGTGAGCCGCGTTGAAGCCGCTCGCCGAGTCGATGTCCTGGATCGCCGTCTGTCCCGTCAGCTTGAGGGTTCCCGCTGCGTTGACGCCTTGCAGGATGAAGAAGGTCGCGAGCGTGACGATGAAGCTCGGAAGCTTCGTCTTGATCACCGTCAGGCCGTTGATGAAGCCGATGAGGAGCCCGAACACCATCACCAGGGCCATCGCCGGCCAGACATTCAGGTCCTGGAACGTCGTCAGATAACCGAGCAAGAGCCCCGAGCTGCCGATCATCACGCCCGCGGAGAGGTCGAACTCGCCGCCGATCATGAGCAGTGCGACCGGGACGGCGACTATGCCGTACTGCGCCGCCTGATCGGTCCATCCCGCCGCGATCGCGGGATCGCTGAGCCAGTGGACGTCGCGCGCGAAGTAGCCGAACGCAAGCCAAACCGCAATCGCGCCGAGCAACGCGCCGATGTCTGGGCGGATCAGCAGCCGCTTGAACCAGCCAACCGTGACGAGACGCTCGTCTCGGGGAGCGGTCTCGACTGTCGTCTCGGTCATCGGAAATCCTCCCGCTCACGGATGGTGGGCGGCTGAGCGGCCGCCCACCATCCGGGTCGTTAGCGAGTGCCCTTCGAAGCGAGCTGCGCCACCTTGGAGGCGTTCGCCTTGTTGATGATCCCGGGGCCCGTCAGCACCGGCGCCCCGTTACCGACCGTGTTGAGGTTCGTCACGTAGAGCATCCCGAAGACGACCGGCAGATAACCCTGCAGATACTGCTGCTGGTCGATCGCGAAGATCATCTTTCCCTGCTGGATCTGCTTGATCGCACCACCGACGTCGAACGTCCCGATCTTCGTCCCCTTCGGGCATGAAGGAATGCACGGGATGGTCACGTCCGGATCGAGGCCGAGGAACCCCTTGAGGCTCTTGTCGGCATTGAAAGCCGCCTTGACTTTGGCCTTCGTTCCGGGGATGTCCTTCTTTGCGTCCGGGATAGTCAAGACCTTTACCTTGCCCGGCCCGAGCACCGACTTGACTCCTGCCGCGCGTTGCTGGAGCCCGGAGTTGCTCGCCTCGTGGATCACGACGAGGACTTTCTTCACGCCTGCTTTCTTGAACTGCTTTCCCGCACCCCGACCGGCAAGTGTCTCGGTCTGTCCGACGTGGACCATGTACGTCGGCAGCGAATCGAAGGCGCCGAGACCCGAGTTGACCGTGATGATCTCGATCCCCTTCGACGAGGCCTTCCGGAGTGGATCTCTCAGGGCGCTCGCATCCGGGACCGACGTCGCGATCACCTTCGCCCCGGCGGAGATCGCCGCATTGATGCCGGAGACCTGCTTCGGCACGTTGTTGTCCGCGTAGACCTGGGTGACGGTGACGCCTCGCGACTTCAGATCCTTCGCCGCCTGGTCCACGCCCTTCTTGAAGACGGACCAGAACGAACCGGTGTCGCCGTGCGTGACGACTGCGATCTTGATCGTCGCGTTCGCCGCGCCGAGCGCCGCCTCAGCCCGCGATCCGAGAACCGTGGCTCCGGCGGCGAGCAGGCCGCCTTTGATGAACAGGTCGCGCCGGTTGAGGCCGAGCTCTTCCTCCTCCAGCTCGACGAGCTCACGTTCAGTCATTGGGACTCCTTTCCGTCGCCCTTCATGTCTCCCGGTCGTCGAGTCCATCGACCTGCGAACGATGGACCTCCTTTCGTCCGAGAATCAAGCCGCCTCGTAACTGACGCCTCCGAGAAGCTTCTCGTGACGGAGCTGGATCGTCCGGCCCTCGCGCCACGAGCGCTCACACGCCTGCGCCAGGACGAACGCCGCGATGGCGTCTTCCCCGGTCACCGTCGGCGGTGCGCCCTCGAGGAGGGTCGTCGCGAAGCTCTCGAGCTCGAGCGCATATGCATCGGGAAAACGCTCGGTGAAGTCGTCGACCCAATCCACGGCGGCGCTCCCGGGCGTGAGCCAGACGTCGTGCGTACGGCGATGGTTGCCGATCCGAACCGTCGCACGCGAGCCCACGATCTCCGTCGAGCACTCGTATCCGTAGCCGGCAGCCCTGCTCTCGTCGATCACGCCCAGTGCACCGTCGGCGAAGCGCAACGCGACGACGGCGTTGTCGACGTCGCCGAGGTCGGTGAACTCGGGGCTCGACAGCGCCGCGCCGAACGCCGTCACCTCCACGATCTCGCCGACCAGCCAGCGCGCGATGTCGAGGTCGTGGATGGTGACGTCGACGAAGATGCCGCCGGAGTCTCTGATGTAGTCGAACGGAGGCGGCTGCTTGTCCCGAAGAGTCGTGCGGAACAGGTAGACGTCGCCGAGGTCGCCGGCGCGGATCCGTTCCGCAGCGGCCGCCCAGTCGGGGTCGAAGCGGCGGTGAAAGCCAACTTGGAGAGCGATCCCCGCTTCCCGGGCAGCCGCGACGGCCCGCAGCGTCGACGCGAGGTCGAGCGAGATCGGTTTCTCGCAGAACACGTGCTTCCCTACGGCGGCCGCCCGTTCGATCATGTCCACGTGCAGCGGTGTCGGCGTGGCGATCACGACCGCGTCGACCTCCGGGTCGGCGACGAGGTTCTCGTAGCTCCTCCCCCACTCGACACCGATCCGCTCGCCGACGGTGCGTGCCAGCGACTCGTCCGCGTCGACGACGCGAACGAGCTCCGCCGCGTTCACGCGTTCGGTGAGGTTCGTCGCGTGGAGAAGGCCGATTCGCCCGAGGCCGGCTAGTCCGAGCCGGGCTCGACGGAGGCGGCGTCCGGCGGTCGGGTGCTCCGCGGCCCTCATCGTCCAGTCGGCAACGTAGCGCGTCTGTTTCAACGACGTCCAGGCTGCAAGGCCCGGCCCCCTTCGACCTGATCGTCCGACAGCCCGTCTCTATGATCGGCGCGTGGCTCGCCCGGAAGGCGTGAGCTCGGACGGCGGCGCTGCTCGTTCCCTCGTGCAACGGCCCGCGCTCCTGCTCGGCCTCGCCGCGGTCGTGGCGATCGTTGCCTTTCAGCTCTGGATCACGCCTACGAACCCGCCGGGCTATCACCGCGACGAGGCGGCGCTCTCGTACAACGCCTACTCCGTCTCCACGTCCTTGAGGGACGAGGACGGATCGCTCCTCCCGCTCTTCTTCAGGTCCTTCGGTGATTACAAGAGCCCGCTTTACCCGTACGTGCTCGCGGCCGTCTTCCGGATCACGGGCCCGCACGCAGAAGTCGCGCGCGGGTTGTCCGCCGTGCTCGTGCTCGCGGCGGTCTTGCTCCTCGGACTGCTCGCCAAGCGGCTCACCGAAAGCAATCTCGTGGCCCTCATCGTCTCGGTTTTGGCCGGCCTCACGCCGTGGCTCTTCGAGGTCGGCCGCGTGGCGCTCGAGGTCTCGACGCAGCCCCTGCTCGTGGCGTTGCTGTTGCTCGCGCTGTTACGGACCTACCGCCGCGGCCTCTGGACGATCGGCGACGGCGTGCTGGTCGGCTGCGTGCTCGGGCTCCTCGTCTACTCGTACACCGGCAATCGCCTGCTTGCGCCGCTCCTGGCCGCGGCCGTCGTCGTGTTCGCCGGGCGAGGGCGGTGGACGTGGCTCGCGGGTGCCTGGGGGACGTTCGCGGTGTTTCTCGTTCCGCTCGGTGTCTACGCGATCCGCCATCCCGGCGCACTGACGGCGCGATACGGCGCGACGAGCATCTCGCGGGACGTGTCCGGAGTGGGGCTCGTCCTTCAGGCGATCGGAAACTGGTTCCGCGACATCGACCCGTGGCACTGGGCGACGGCGGGCGACCCCGCTCCGTACGTCCACAACGGCGGCTACGGAGCTTTCTTCGGTGCCGTGATGGTGCTTGCGCTCAGCGGCGTCGTGATCGTGCTGATGCGCAGCCGCGACGATCTCTGGTGGCGCTACGTGCTGCTCGCGACGCTGCTCGTTCCCGTTCCGGCTGCGCTCACGGTCGATCGATACAACGCGATTCGACTGGCCGCTTTTCCGGTTCTGTTGCTCGTTCTAGCGATCCCGGCCCTCGACACACTCGTCGAGGCAGCCAGGCGGCGTAATGTCGCTCGGGTCGCGACGGCCGTGCTCGCCGCCGCTGTCGCCGTTCAGTTCGTGCAATTCCTGTACGAGTATCGAACGCGTGGTCCCCGTCGAAGCGTCCTCTTCGACGCAGGCGTGCCGGCGCTGCTCGACCGGGCCTTCGCAAACGGGAACACGATTTACATCGACTACGACGACCGCGGCGCGCAGGCGCAGGCGCGGTGGCACGCCGCCGAGTCGGGCCTGCCACGCGACCGCGTCCAGATCCTCCCGGACGGTGGCATCCCACCGAAGGGCAGCACAGTCTTCGGGCTGTTCCAGGAGTGCGACTACGTCTGTACGAAGTTCGGGCGGTGGGAGAACTACTGGCTCGCCAGGGCGATCGGACCGAAACAGGGCTGACCGCGCTGGACGCTCAATCGAGCCTGAAGACCTCTTCGAGTGACTGCGGGCCGCTCTCGGGCACGCGCTCCTCGAGAAGGTGCGCCATCGCGTCCTGCCAGCGCGCCGAGACGTCTTGCTCGGCGAGATAGCGCGCCGCCGCCTCGACGTCGTCTGCTTCGAAGTAGCCGAACATCTGGTTTCCGTGGCGGAAGATCGTGTAGTTCCGGATACCGGCGCTCCGCAGGGCATCGAGCATCTCCGGCCACACCTCTCGATGCGCCTGAACGTACTCGTCCATCCGCTCGGGACGCACGTCGAGGACAAATGCGCTGCGTTGGGTCACGCGGCCTCCTTCATTACGAATCTCCTTTCGATCTGAGCGATTTCGAAAGCGAACAGAAGAATATTGACTTCGAGAGGAATCGAGGCGTAGGCTCCCGGGCATCGGCGACGACCAGTCTTCTCGCGGGTTTTCGCAACAGGAGCGGTTGCAGCGAGTCCTGGAGATGCTCGAAACTCGAGATTCCGTTCACGTTACGGAGCTTTCGAAAGCATTTTCGGTTTCGGAGGTCACGGTCCGCAGCGACCTCACGGCTCTCGCCAAGCAGGGGCTTGTGGCCCGCGTACGCGGTGGCGTACGAGCCTTGCAGCAGGGCGAATCGGAGGTCGGCTTCGACCTCCGCCTGCGACTCGAGGTCGAGGGGAAGCGGGCGATCGCCCGCGCCGCGGCGGCAATGGTGGACGAGGGCGAGGCGGTGGCGATCGACGCGAGCACCACGGGGTATTACCTCGCGCTCGAGCTGCGGACGAAACGCGAGCTCGTCGTCGTCACTAACGGGTTGCTCGTCGCGACGGCGCTTGCCGACGCGCCCGGGATCACCGTGCTCGTGCCGGGGGGCTTGCTGCGGCTCTCGGCCATGTCGCTGGTGGGCGACCTCGGCACCGAGGTCCTTCGCACAACGCGCATCAACAAGGGTTTCCTGGGTGCGCGCGGGCTCAGCCTCGAACGTGGGTTGATGGACCTGAACCCCGACGAGGTGCGGATCAAGCAGGAGATGGCGGACGCCTGCGAACAGGTCTTCGGCATCTTCGACGGGACGAAGTGGCATCGGAGCGCGCTCCTCGCGTTCGTCGCGACGCAGGATCTGGCCGGGGTAGTCACAGATTCAAGCGCACCTATCGATGAGGTCAACGCCTGGCGCGACTTCGGTGTGAATGTCGTCGTCGTCGACCCGAGCCCGCGTGAGCCGTTGCCGGTCCGGCCACGCGACCTCCGGCGGGCGGTCCGCAACGAGGAGATGCTCGGCTGATGGCCGTCATGGCGGCGATCGACCTCGGAGCGCAGAGCGGCCGCGTCGCCGTCGGCAGATTCGACGGCGAGCGTCTGAGCGTCACCGAGGTCCACCGCTT
>JBKPMS010000060.1:0-17762 GCA_046732275.1 Actinomycetota bacterium
GCGCGACGAGGTCCTGCGCGCAATGCTCGCGAACGGCTACATCTCACGCAAGCGCTATCTCGCCGCGCGCGCAGACCGTGACCTCCACTTACGGCCCGGAAGGCTTTACAGCCGCATCCGCGAGCCGTACTTCTTCGACTACGTGCGAGACGAGCTGACGAAGAAGTACGTGCCGAACACCGTTGCTTCGGGCGGGCTCAGGGTCTACACGACGATCGACCCTCGCTTGCAGCGCTTCGCCCTCGACGCGATCAAGGAGGTACTGCCGTACTCGACCGACCCTGCCGCGGCGATCGTCTCGATCAACCCGGCAAACGGGGCGATCAGGGCAATGACCGAGGCGAGCCCGGGCAACCCGAAGAACCAGGTCAACTTCGCTTCTTCTGCGCGGCGCCAGCCGGGGTCGACCTTCAAGACGATCGTGCTGACCACGGCGATCTCGCAGGGGATCAGCCCCTCGACCACGTACCTCTCGGCGCCGTTCGAGTACGACCCCACGGGAACCGGCTCGTGCGACACGGACCCGCCGACCGCGTGGTGTCCGGAGACCTATGACCACACGTATGCGGGCTCGATCTCGATCGAGCAGGGAACGCTTCGCTCCGACAACTCGGTGTATGCGCGCCTGTCGCTCGACGTCGGCCCCGACAACATCGCCGCGATGGCGTACAAGCTCGGCGTCCGAACGGATCTCCGCGCGCGCGAGGGTGTCTACGTCCCGTCGATGGGGCTCGGCTCACGCGTCATCACGCCGCTCGACAACGCCTCGGTCTACTCGACCCTCGCGGCCGGCGGTATCTACTCGAAGCCGATGGCGATTCGCAAGGTCGTCCTCGCCGACGGGAAGGTCGACACAGGGTCCGGCTGGGGCGTCCCGCAGCGAAAGCGCGTGATCTCGGACTGGGTCGCTGCGGAGGTCGTCCGGATTCTCAAGGAGAACATGACGTCGGGGACGGGCGTCGGCGCGTACTTCACGCCCGAGTCGGCCGGCAAGACGGGCACGACCGACGACTACGCGGATGCGTGGTTCTGCGGCTTCACGCCTGCTCTGGAAGGCACGGTCTGGATCGGCTATCCGAGCGGCGAGATCCCGATGCGGTCGGTGCACGGCATCTCTGTCTCCGGGCCCACTTTCCCGGCGACGATCTGGAAGCTCTTCATGGAACGCGCCGTCGACTACGCCCCGTATCCGACGGAGTTCCCGACACCGACCACGTCGCCTGTCTGGCGGACGCCCTCGTTGAAGTGGGCGATGTCGAGCGGCTCCAGCTCCTCCGACAGCTCCTCGAGCTCCGGTTACTCGGATCAGTCGCCTCAGCCGTAGCGCCGCGCTCCGCGCGGCGGTCGTGGCGACACCCGTCTATCTCGCGGCTTGCGTCGTGCCCGACGGCGGCCTCTTCCGAGCTGCGCGCTATCGCGACGTCCACCTCTACCAGGGATTCGCGGACGCTGTTTTCGACGGTCGTGTCCCGTATCGCGACTTCTTCATGGAGTACCCGCCCGGCGCGCTGGCCGTGTTTCTGCCGCCGGCGATCGCCGGGGATGCGCACTACAACGCCGCGTTCAAGGTGCTCATGGCTCTGTGCGGCGTTGCGACGATCTTCCTGGCCGCGCTGCTCCTGGCACGGCTTGGCGCCTCTGTCGGCCGTCTCTGGACGGGAGTCATGTTCCTGGCGCTAGCGCCGATCGCGCTCGGTCCGATCTCGCTGAACACGTACGACGCGTGGCCCGCACTGCTCACGCTCGCGGCGCTCTTCTTGCTCGTGTCCGGCGCACCGATCGTTGCGCTTGCGCTGCTCGGCGTTGCCTTCGCCGCAAAGGTCTACCCCGTCGTCCTGCTTCCGCCGGCGCTGATCTTCCTCTGGCTGACCTCCGGGCGGAAGGTCGTGCTGCGCGCCACGGCTGCGTTTGCCGCGGCCGCCGCCGCACTCGTCATTCCGTTTCTCGCGCTCGCGCCGGACGGGCTCGCGGAGAGCTTTCGCGCGCAGGCCGCCCGCGGCCTTCAGGTGGAGAGCCTCGGCGGATCCCTGCTCACGGTTGCGGACAGGCTCGGCCTCTACGACGCCACTGTCGTGCACCGGGCGGCACCTGCGATCTCCTACGAGCTGGTCGGGTCGCTTCCGGACGCGCTTGCAGTGCTGAGCTCGGTCGCGCAGGTCGTCGCGGTGCTCCTCGTCGCGGCGCTGTATCTGCGGGCTCGAGACGGGTCTTGGCTGCTGGCGGTGTCGTTCGCGGCCGCAATTGCGGGCTTCCTTGCGTTCACGCGCTTCTTCTCGCCGCAGTACCTCGTGTGGCTCGTGCCGTTCGTCGTGTTCCTCGAACCGGTCGGATGGGTTGTCGTCGGGGTCGCCCTCGTGCTTGCGCAGGTCTGGTTCTTCCACTACTCCGACGTCTTCGCCCTCGGCGGCTACGTCTGGCTCGTCTTTGCCCGCGACCTGCTGCTCCTCGTGGTGTTCGCGGTGGCGGCTCTCGCGCTACGACGTCCTGCGGTGGAAGACGAGGACGCCGTCCTGCTCGAAGACGAGCTTCCACTCCGGGTTCCGTCGTAACGCGGCGAGCTGGACGGCCGTCGGGACCGGTGCATACCGGTCGGCGTATCCCGGCTGCGTCTCGTCGGCCGCCACCCAGGTCGCTTCCTCGAGAAACGGGAAGCTGAGGTAGCGCCGGCGAGCCGAAAGATGCGCGCCGAGAGTGTTCGTCGCGCTTACGACAGCGTTGGCCGGGATGAGGTCGAGTGCTCGCTCCGCGATGCGATCGTGACGCGAGACGTGGGTCGTGGTCGCCTGGAAGCGTTGGCCGCCGGGAACGTGCCGCCAGCCCGGAATCGGGCCGAGCCAGTAGTTGCACGCGAGCGCCGCGACGACGACGAGCGACGCTGCGGGCAGCGACCGAAAGCGACGCAGCCGCTTGGCGCCGAAGATCGCAGCAACGACGAGGGGCGGAATGAGCCCGGCCGTGTAGTGGAAGTGGATCGACGTCTGGGTCGTCGTCGCCGACAGGAGGTTGATCGCCAGCTCCGGCAGGGCGGCGATCAACACGAGCGGCGCGAAGAGGCTCAGCGCCGCGAGCGGTGCGACCAGCTGCAGGAGGAAACGGAGATCGCGCGCGCCGAACGCGGCATCGATGATTTTGCCCGGGTGAGTAAAGGCCGTCTTGACGATTCCTCCGGCCGAGCCGCCGACCTCGCTGTAGCGTCCGTAGAAGTCAGACTCGGCGCCCGCGTTGTAGTGCGGGATGACGACGCCGATCGCAAACGCTGCCCACAGTCCGCCGAGCGCGGCGATGACGGCGCCGGCGAGCGGTCGACGATGTGCAAGCCCGTACCAGATTCCGAAGCCTGCGACGACGAGCGAGATTTCCTCCTTACACGCGGACGCGGCGATCGCGAACACTGCGAACGGCAATAGGCGGTCCTCGTCGAGGTACCACACAGCGAAGAGCAGCAACGGGGTCGCGAGCGCAACGGGATGGAACTCGTTGAGCGTCAACCACCCGGTGGCCGGATAGAGGAGGTAGGCAAGGGCAAAGCCGACGCCCGCGTGGGGCGACTCCAGGTGCTTGCGCGCGAGCCAGAAGACGGGGACTGCGCCTGCCGCAACTGTGACGGCCTGGACGACGAGCAGCATGTTCGGGCTCGGCCAGACCCACCAGAGCGGCGCGAAGAGCACGAGGATCGGGTCGACGTGCGCGCCGAGTCGCGAAATCTGTCCACCGTGCAGCCCGGTCATCTCCAATGGGTCTCCATGCGCGGTCGACCAGACCGCCTGAACCATGTTCCCGAGATCGAACCGGCCGGTGAAGAAGGCCTCGTTCCGGAGCACCGACAGCGCGGCGAAGCCCGCGGCGTACGCGGCGACCGCAGCGCTGATCAGGACGCTGGGGCGGGTGAGAGCTCCGGCGGATCTCACGTGAGACGTTCGATGATGCCGCGCCAGCGCGAGCCCAGCACCGCTTCACTTGCGTGCCGCTCGTAGGCGTCGCGGCCCCGTGTAGCGATGCGACGGCTGAGGTCGCCGTCATTCGCGAGCGTTCGCACGGCGCTCGCGAGCGCTCCGGGGTCGCCCGGTGGAACGAGCAGCGCACTCTCGCCGTCGACGAGAAGCTCCCGTGCAGCGGGCGTGTCCGCGGTCACGAGCGGCGCGGCCGACGCGAGAGCCTGGAAGGCCTTGTTCGGGATCACGCGCTGTGCCTTCGGCGTCGTGCCGAAGATGCCGAGCGCGCAGCCGGCGGCCTGGATCTCCAGAGGCAGCCGCTCGTATTCGATCCAGGGGACGTGATCGACGTTCGGCGGCCTGGTCGTGAGCAAGTGGGAGAGCTGTCCGCTGCCGACGATGCGAAAGCGAATGTCCGGCGCCAGTCGCGCGGCCTCGAGGATCGTCTCCATTCCCTGCAGCGGGATCAGCTTGCCGACGAAGAGCGCCGTGAAGTGCTCGGGTGGCTGCCACACAGGACTGAACAGCCGCTCTTCGGCGCCGACGAAGCACGTCTCGACGACGTCGAGGCCCGCGAGCGCCGCGAAGAACTGAGCCTGCGTCTGGGTATCGGCGACCACGAGGTCGGCCGCCCGGAAGGCGGCTCGGTCGATCGACTCGAGCGCGCGCGCCGGCAACGACCCGGCGCGGAAGCGTCCACGATCGCCGACGAGCGTGTCGGCAAGCGACACGAGTGGGTTGAAGATCACGGGCTTGCCGGCGGAGGCACGCTTTGCGGCAGGCAGGTCGAACTGTCCGGGATACCCGACGATGAAGGCGTCGAACCCCGTCGGCCTGCGCCCGAGTAGACGGGCCTCTGCTGCGACGATCTTCAGCGCGCGCCCGACACCGGCGCTCCAGCTGTCGCGCTCGCCCTCCCAGACCGCGGCGTGCTCCTCGACGACGCCGACACCGGCGCCGCGCAGGCACGAGATCACCTGCGCGTTACGCGGGTACGCGCGGTCGTAGCTCCCGAAGTAGCAGACTCTCAGGAGAGAACTTCGTCGACGAGCAGCTCCGCGCGGTCTCGTTCCTGTGCGCGCTCCTCGTGGTGGCTCGTGATCATCTCGCTGATCAGTCCGAGTGAGAAGAACTGCAGGCCGATCACGACCAGCAGGACGCCGAGCATCAGGAGAGGCCGATGACCGATCGCGTTGCCGAGGATCTTGAGAACGGTGAGGTAGACGAGGATCGCGGTCCCGATGAAGCCGAGGATCAAGCCGAGGCCGCCGAACAGGTGCAGCGGGCGGTGCCGGTAACGGCCGATGAACGATACGGTGAGCAGGTCGAGGAAACCGCGCAGGTACCGCTCGATGCCGTAGCGCGAACGGCCGTGCTCGCGCGGGCGGTGATTCACCGGCAGCTCGGCGATCCGGAAGCCGCGGTGGTGCGCGAGGACCGGGATGAAGCGATGCAGCTCGCCGTACAGGCGCAGCCCGCGTACCACCTCGGCGCGGTATGCCTTAAGCCCGCAATTCATGTCGTGTAGGTGGACGCCCGAGAGGACGCCGGTTGCGCGATTGAAGATCCGGGAGAGGATTCTGCGCGAGAGGGGGTCGCGCCGCTGCGTCTTCCAGCCGGAGACGAGGTCGAAGCCCTCGTCGAGCTTCGCCAGCAGCCGCGGGATCTCGGCCGGGTCGTCCTGGAGATCGCCGTCCATCGTGACCACGATCTCGCCGTGTGTCTGGTCGAAGCCGGCGACGAGCGCCGCCGCCTTGCCGAAGTTTCGCCGCAGTCGAACGACGCGGACGTTGCCGGCCGCGCTGTGGAGGCGCGTCAGCGCCGCGAAGGTCCCGTCGGTCGAGCCGTCGTCGACGAAGATCGCCTCCCAGGGCACGTCGAGCGGCTCGAACACGGAGCGAAGCTCGTCGTACAGCAATGCGACGCTCCGCTCCTCGTTGTGCATCGGGACGACGACGGAGATCACGTCGGCGAGGTTATAGCCTGAATGCATGGCGGACCTCCTGTCGCTCCGGGATGCGATCGGGCAGGTGCTGGCCCGGGCCCAGCCGCTCGAGCCCACGGTCGTCGCTGTCGGTGAGGCGGCAGGTCGCGTGGTGGCGGAAGACGCGAAGGCGGCCGTCGATCTGCCGCCGTTCCCGAGCTCGGCCATGGACGGCTTCGCGCTCCGCAGCGACGATACGCCAGGGCGCTTGCCGATCGTTGCGCGGATCGCCGCCGGTGCGCCGGCAACCGCTCCTCTCGGCGCCGGGGAAGCGATGGCGATCGCGACGGGAGGCGTCGTGCCCGAGGGCGCCGACGCCGTCGTGCCGATCGAGCACGTTGTCGCGGCGGACAACGAGATTCACGTGGGCGACCCGGTGGCGTCTCTTGCGCACATCCGGCCGCGCGGCGGCGACGTCCGTGCGGGAGACGTCGTCGTCGAGCGGGGGACGCGTCTCGGCACCGCGCAGCTCGCAGCGCTCGCGGCTGCGGGCGTCGAGCTCGTGTCCGTCTACCGACGGCCGCGCGTCGCTGTTCTCGCAACGGGAACCGAGCTGCGGCGCCCGGGCGAGGCCCTCGGCCCGGGGCAGATCTACGACTCGAACGGCGTGCTGCTCGAGGCGGCCGTGACGTCTGCGGGAGGCGACGTTGAACAGCTTCCGGCCGTTGCCGACGACGAGCGCGCACATCGCGCGGCGCTTGAGCGCGGCCTCGCCGCCGACGTCTTCGTCTCGTCGGGCGGGGTATCCGTCGGTCCGCACGATCTCGTCCGCCGGATCCTCGCCGAGCTCGGCGTGGAGGAGGTCTTCTGGGGCGTCGCGGTCAAGCCTGGGAAGCCCGTCGCCTTCGGTGTGCGCGGCCGGACTCTCGTGTTCGGCCTGCCGGGAAACCCGGTTTCCTCGCTCGTCGGGTGCGAGCTCTTCGTACGTCCGGCCCTGCTCGCGCTTCAGGGTGCGTCGACGCCCGGCCCGGTGTTCCGCGAGGGACGCCTCGCCGCCGCGGTGGAGCGGAACGCTCAACGCGACGAGCTTCTCCGCGCGCGAACCCTGCCGTCGGACGACGGGATCGTGCTCGAGCCCGTTGCGGGCCAGGAGTCGCACATGATCGTGCGTGCCGCAGGTGCGGACGCGCTCGTGCTCGCGCCTCGCGGCGAAGGCCGGCTCCGAGCGGGCGAGCGGGTGCGTTACCTGGCGCTCGTCTGAGCTCCCGTTACTGCTCGACGGCCTCGATGTCCCCTGCGAGCACACGTCGCCGGCGGTTCCGGCGCGCGAGGACAATGCTGTGGAGGGCACGCCGCAGCGGCCCTCGCGGCGGCAGCGCCGACGCTTCCGGATAGGGGGCGTACCGCCGCGTCGTCAGCGCCGCGAGCTGTGCAAAGGCCGCGAGCCAGACGACGAGGAGCGGAATCACGAGGAACGACACGTAGCCGACGGAGCGCAGCGTGACGAGATACCACAGGGCGTCCCAGCCGAGGTCGTACCGAAACGCCAACGAGCTGATGAGAAGGAGCGGACCGGCGAGGCCGAGTGCGAGCACGCCGAGGCGCGCGGCCGGATGAGCGGCGCGGAGCTGCGGCAGCCAGAGCCAGGCATGCAGCGGGGGAAGCAGGAAGATCAGCGCGAATGGATTGATCGCGACGACGACCAGCGAGAGCGCGGCCAGGCAAAGCAGCGCAGCGGTATGCCCGGCCAGCTCCTCCTCTGTGGTCACGGCCCTACGCGGGATCAGCCGGTCTCGTGCGACGACCCAGCCGAGCAACGCGAGGACCGCGAGCCCGAGCAATGCGCCGGCAGCCCAGTCGTGTGCGAGCTCGCTCGTCGGTGAGATCGGGCGCGGGCTCCCGTCGGGCCAGGCGCCGAGCAGCCCGAAGACCTCGAACAGAAACGCCACCCACGCCCAGAAGAGAAGACGGCTCCGGTAGGAACGGAGGGCCGGCGCGAGTGGGATCCGTCGCCGCCTGCAGCGTGCGAAGAGGTCGACCGCTGTTGCCAGAAACGGCAACAGACACGCGATGAGCGCCAGCTCGATCGCCCAGCCCTGGATCAGTCGGGAGCCAAGCGAGACGAAGCTCGACGTCCCCTGCGCGAACTCGAGGCCTTCGTCCAGTGCCCCGAGCGCATCCTGGGCGGTCCGGCCGACCTGGCCGAGGCGGTCGGCACTCAGGAGCGCCGGTCGGTCCGTCACGGGGTCGGGCGGATTGCTGCCGGTGGTCGTGAGCGTCACGGCCCCGATGTCGTGTGCGAGGAACGGGCCCTGCTCGTGCAGCGCCAACGGGAAGCCGAGATCGATCAGCTGCGCGACCAAACCGGGGTGTTCCGGCCTCCGCCCCGTCTCCGCGGCTGTGCGGGCCGCGACGGTCTCCAGCATGGTGCCGGAAGGCGTGCGCGGGACGTCTCCGTTGAAGAGCAAGCCAAGGCGGCCGTGCCCGCCGACGGCGTCGAGGTTGATGACTGCGGCGACGTCGTGGCGGAGCGGCGAGTGCTCGGCGAACCACGCCGCGCCGAGGCCGCCGAACGCCCCACCGTCGGTCGACAGGAACACGATCGTGTGGTTCGGATGCAGGGCGCTGCCCGGTACGCCTGGAGGCGTCGCGTATGCGCGGGCGAGCTGGACGAGCATCGCCGTGCCCGAAGCGTTGTCGTTCGCCCCCGGCCCACGGCCGTCGTTGTCGCGGTGGGCCATGACGACGATCGTCCGCGGCGACCGTCCGACCGCTTCCGCGAAGAGGTTCTGCATCTGCACCTTGCCGCGGCCGGGGATGACGGCGCTGAAGCGCTCGCTCCGGACCGCCAAGCCGTACTGCTGGAGCTGGTCACGGAACCAGCCCGCAGCGGCCAGCGATCCGGGGCTCCGGTCGGGATACTGCGTTGCCAGGTCGCTCGCCAGTGCTTTCGCCGCCTGTCCGTCGAACGCCGGCTGAAACGACCGCGGCAGTGGGGTCGGCCGCAGCACGCTGAGCGCGAGAACGAGGAGCGGTAGCCCGACGAGCAGCCACGTGCCGCGATAGAGGCGCCCGTTGACCGGTCGTTCCACCGAGCCTGGGCGCGCCCGGCGCCGCTCGGTGCGGGGCGGAACGGAGGCCATGCGCGGCTATAGTAGGCGGCGAACTACTTGGACTATCGGCAGGCAGCCGAAAGCCAGCCGGCATGCCCGACTCCTCGACCATCCTCCTCGTCGACGACGAGGACTCCGTTCAGAAGCTCCTCGCCTACCCGCTCGAGCGCGAGGGCTTTCGTGTTCTGCAGGCACGCGACGGCGAAGAGGCGCTCGACCGCTTTGCGTCCGAGCGTGTCGATCTCGTCGTGCTGGACGTGATGCTCCCGAAGCTGGACGGGCTCGAGGTCTGCAAGCGGCTGCGCGCCGAGAGCGAGGTGCCGATTATCATGCTGACCGCCCGCGACGACGAGCTCGACAAGGTGCTCGGCCTCGAGCTCGGCGCCGACGACTACATCACGAAGCCGTTCTCGATCCGCGAGTTCCGCAGCCGGGTGCGTGCGCTGCTCCGCCGCGCTTCCGCGCCGCGCCGGGCCGCGACGGACGGCGAGGTGATCCTCGCCGGCGGGCTCACGATCGACCTGGCCCGCCGCACGGTCGACGTCCGCGGTATCGCGGCGCAGCTGACATACGTCGAGTTCGAGCTCCTCCGCACCCTGGCGGCGAATCCCGGCCGCGTCTACAGCCGCCGCATGCTCCTCGAGGCTCTGTGGGGCGGCGCGGATTACCGCGAGCCGCGGACGATCGACGTCCACGTCCGCCATCTACGTGAGAAGCTCGAGCGTGACCCGGCCGATCCCGAGTACATCCTCACCGTGCGCGGCGTCGGGTACCGCTTCCGCGATCGATGAATCCGTTGCGAAGCGTCGGTGCGCGGCTCGCCCTCGCTCTCGCGATCGTCGTCGCCGTTGCGCTGCTGCTCGTCGGCCTGATCGTGGTTCCTTCGCTCGAGAACAATCTCGTCGACGCGAAGCTGAACCAGCTGCGCGGCGCGGCGCCCGGGATCGCGCATCAGCTCGTCAACGCCCGTCCCGAGACGCTCGACGAGGTGATCCAGTCAGCCGCGGCCGAGGCGAATGCCCGAGTCGTCTGGTTTCACTTTCTCGGGGCCGACGAGCTCACCGTCTTCGCGGATTCAAACCCTGTCACCGTCGCCGACGTCGAGAACGATCCTCTGGTGCCACGGGCGTACGCCCGCGGAGGCATGATCAGCGGCACGGTGACCGACCGTGGGGAGCGCTTTGCGGAGGTCGCCTATCCCCTGGCAGTCGGGCCCGTTGTCCTCCTCCGGGCGTCGCTCGCGGACTCGCTTCAGAGTGTCCATCTCGTCCGGCGGCGGCTCGTGATCGCCGGCCTGATTGCACTGGCGGCGGCCCTTCTCGTCGGTTACGGCGCGGCATCGCTCTTCGCACGCCGCGTCCGCCGGCTCGAGCGCGCTGCCGACCGGATCGCCGGCGGCGATCTCAGCGAGCCCGTCGTCGATCCCGGGAGGGACGAGGTGGGAGAGCTGGCCGCCGCGTTCGAGCGCATGCGGCTGCGCCTGGCGCAGCTCGAGCATGCCCGTCGCGAGTTCATCGCCAACGCGTCCCACGAGCTGCGGACGCCGCTCTTCTCTCTGGCGGGCTTTCTCGAGCTGATGGACGAGGAAGATGTCGACCCGAAGACACAGGCCGAGTTCATCACGAGCATGCGCGAGCAGATCGACCGTCTGACGAAGCTCGCCACCGATCTGCTCGATCTCTCACGGCTCGACGCCGGGCGGCTTCGCGTGGAGGAGGAGCCTGTCGACCTCGGTCGCCTTGCGGCAACGCTCGCGGACGAGTTCCGCGGCGTCGCGCGGTCGAGCGGGCATCGGCTCGACGTCGCCCGTTCGGAGGATGCGGTCGCCGTCGGCGACGAGGAACGCGCCCTCCAGATCGGGCGCATCCTTGTCGAGAACGCCCTCCTGCACACTCCGGCCGGTACTCCGGTGCGCGTCGGCACCGCTCGCCGGGACGGCTCTGCTTTGCTCACGGTCGAGGACGAAGGCCCTGGCATTCCGGCGGAGCACGCCGATCACGTCTTCGAGCGCTTCTACCGGGTCGAGGGCTCTGTCGCGTCCGGCAGCGGCCTCGGGCTCGCGATTGCCCGCGAGCTGGCCGAGCTGATGGGCGGCTCGGTCGAGCTCCGCGCGGCCGGCGGCCGGACGCTCTTCGCGCTGGTTCTGCCGGCGACCGGGGAACCGCCGGACGAGCCGTCGTTTTCCCGGGAAAACGGCGACGCAGCCGAAGCTACGGTTCGGCTCCTTCGCTGAGCGGGACAAGGCCGTCGCTGACCCGCTCGCTACAGTGGGCCGGTGCGGGTGGGCGCCGTTGCCGCTGTGGCTGTAGCCGCCGCCGTGCTCGGCGGGGCCGCTGCACTGGGCATCGGCAAGGGTGCGGGCTGGCTCGACCAGGGGACGAAGACGGTCGTCGTCAACGCGCAGACCTCGCAGCCGACCCCGCTCCCGGCCGCCGCGACGTCTCGCATCACGCCCCTACCGGGGAAAGCGTTCGATCCGCACCAGATCTTCGCCACGCGCTCGCCGGGAGTCGTAACGATCTTCGCCTACTTCGGAGACCCGTCGTCCCAGGACTCCACGCTCTCGCAGGGGTCCGGCTTCGTCACGTCCCCGAAGGGCTACATTCTCACGAACTCGCACGTGATCACGAACGCCGGCGGATCGGGCAGCGTGCGGGCGGCGAGCCACCTCTTCGTCGAGTTCAACAACGGGGACCGGGTCGCGGCGAAGGTGGTCGGCTGGGACCTCTTCGACGACGTCGGCTTGATCCGCGTCGATCCCAGCGACCATCACCTTACGCCGGTTCCGCTCGGCAACTCGGCGACGGTTGCAGTCGGCGAGCCGGTGGCCGCGATCGGCAGCCCGCTCGGCAACGAGAATTCGCTGGCCGTCGGCGTGGTGTCGGCGATCCACCGCTCGATCGAGGCGCTCACGGTCGACAAGTACAACGTGGTCGATGCGATCCAGACGGATGCTCCGATCACGCACGGCAACTCGGGTGGGCCGCTGTTCGATGCGCGCGGTCTAGTGATCGGAATCAACGCGCAGATCCGCAGCGCCACCGGCACGGGGAACGACACCGGCATCGGGTTCGCCGTGCCGATCGACGCGGCGAAGAACTCCCTGGCCCAGCTCATCAGCCGGGGGCGTGTCTCGTACGCGTACGTCGGTATCTCGACCGAGGACGTGACGCCGTCTCTCGCCAGAGCGCTCGGACTGAAAGTGAAAAACGGCGCGCTCGTCGTCGGCGTCGAGCCGAACAGTCCGGCGCAGCACGCGGGGCTTCGCGCCGGCTCGGACGAGCGGACGGTGCTCGGTCGAGAGGTGCTCGCCGGAGGCGACGTGATTGTCGCGATCGACGGCCGACCGATCCGCCGCGCAGACGACGTTGTGCGCATCGTCTCTTTCGCGTTGAAGCCCAACGATGTGACCGTCCTCACGATCGTTCGCGATGGGCATCGGCGGAAGGTCGCCGTGACCCTGGGCGAAAGGCGCGTCCCGACGGGTTAGTCCGCACGTGACGCGGGCATAAGTCGCCCGGGGATCTCGTCATATTTTGTAGTTGGTAGTACTTTTCGGCAGTTTCGTGACGGTTTTCATGGGGAAAGCTCATACGATGCGAGCCAGGCGATGACGAATGCGAACGACGGCGGGCTAATGGTTCGCTTGAGCATCCCGGCACGCGCCGAGTACATCACGCTCTGTCGCCTCGCCTTGACCGGGATCGGCCGGGTGCGCGAGCTCTCGGAGGACGTCCTCGCAGACCTCAAGCTCGCCCTGACCGAGGCGGCGTCGAACTCGGTACGCCATGCCTACGGCGAAGACGGAGTCGGGAGGGTGGACGTCGCGTATCAGCTCCTTCCGGACCGAGTCGTGATCGAGGTGACGGATGAGGGCGGTGGATTCGACCCGGCCAAGACACGAGCCGGCGCAGGTGACCTCTCGGAAGGCGGCCTCGGCATCGCGATCATCCGCGCGATTGCCGACGTGGTCGAGATCGGCGCTCATCCGAACGGCAAGGGCTCGCGCCTCCGTTTCGAGAAGGCCTTGAGCTAGCGCTCGGGCGCTATGCTGCGCGGCCTTCGCGCCGTATCGGGCCCAGACCATGCTCCAACTCGTCAATGTCGGTCACAAGTCGCTCGCGGACTACGCGACCATTGCCACACGCGGGCTCATGGACGAGATTCGGCGGCTGGCGGAGCCTTTGGCCGGTAAGCGGGTCGTGCACCTTTCGGCGACCGCCTTCGGAGGCGGTGTCGCCGAGATCAACTACACGCTGATCCCCTTGATGCAGGATGCCGGACTCGACGTGGAGTGGCGCATCATCCGCGGCGCCGAGGAGTTCTACGACGTCACGAAGACGATCCACAACGCGTTGCAGGGGAACCCGCAGGGCCTGACGCCCGAGCAGCGCGAGATCTTCACGCGGTACCAGCGGCAAAACGCCGAGGAGTTCGAGGACGAGTACGACTTCGTCGTCGTCCACGATCCCCAGCCCGTCGGGATGATCGACTACTTCGACGACTCGCGTGGCCAGTGGATCTGGCGCGGTCACATCGACTTCTCGACACCGAATGAGGACGTCCTGGAGTTCCTCCTGCCGTCGATCCGGCGCTATGACGCCGCGATCTTCCACATGCGGGAGTACGTGCCGCGCGCTGAAGGGCTGCCGCCGAGCTACATCTGGCCGCCGGCGATCGATCCGCTCGCACCGAAGAACATGGCGCTCTCACCGGAGGACGCGGCGTACATCGTCGACCAGTTCGGGATCGACGTCGAGCGGCCCCTGCTGACGCAGGTCTCGCGCTTCGACCCCTGGAAGGACCCGCTCGGCGTGATCGACGCGTACCGCATCGTGAAACAGCGCTTTCCCGATGTGCAGTTGGCGCTCGTCGGCTCGATGGCGCACGACGATCCCGAGGGCTGGGACTTCTACAACCAGACGGTCGCCTACGCGGCGGGAGATCCGGACATCTACATCCTGTCGAACCTCAACAACGTCGGTTCCGTCGAGGTCAACGCCTTCCAGGTGCATTCGGCCGCCGTCGTGCAGAAGTCGATCCGCGAGGGCTTCGGCCTGACCGTGACCGAGTCTCTCTGGAAGACGAGGCCGACGGTTGCCGGACGCGTCGGCGGCATCGTCGCGCAGATCCAGGACGGCGAGACGGGCTGGCTGGTGAGCTCCGCAACGGAGTGCGCCGAGGCCTGTATCGACATCCTTTCCGATCCGGTGGCAGCACGCGGGCGCGCGCTCAAGGGCAAGGAGTACGTGCGGCGCCACTTCCTCACGCCACGTCTGTTGCGCGACTGGCTCGTGCTCTTCAACCGTCTTCTCGGCAACGACACGTCGGGCGCCGAGGTCGCGGTTGTCGCGGCGGCCTGAGCCTTAGCCGATACTCACCCAGCTACGCTTGCGCCCGGTGGGCCGCAAACTTATCGTCGTCTCGAATCGAGGCCCGGTGTCGTACTCGCGCGATGCTTCCGGCGAACGGACCGCGAAGCGCGGCGGCGGCGGCCTGGTAACGGCGCTCGCGGGCCTTGTTCGCTACCACGACGTGACGTGGATCGCGAGCGCTATAACCGACGAGGATCGCGCGCTCGCGGGCGAGACGTTCGAGGAGACCGCGCGCGACGGCTCGTCGTACCGCGTGCAGCTCCTCGCGCACGAGCCGCAGGAGTACGACTGGTACTACAACGTTGTCGCGAATCCCGTGCTGTGGTTCGTGCACCACTTGCTCTGGGAGCTTGCGTACACGCCGAAGCTCGACCGCGGGTTCCACATAGCGTGGCAGGAGGGTTACACGGCCGTGAACGCGCGTTTCGCAGAAGCGGTGCTCTCGGAGATCGAGCGCGACCCGGACGCCGCGGTCTTCTTTCACGACTACCACCTCTATCTCACGCCGCGACTCGTCCGCGAGCGTCGCCCGGACGCGACGCTCATGCACTTTGTCCACGTTCCGTGGCCGCAGCCGGACTACTGGCACGTCCTGCCGAACGAGGTACGGCGTGCGATCCACGACGGGCTGGCCGCCAACGACGTCATCGGCTTCCACACTGATCGCTGGCGGAGAAACTTCATCTACGGCGCTCGCGAGTTTCTCGGCGATGACGTCACCCCGAAGACCTTGACGGCGCCGATCTCGGTGGATCCCGATGAGTTCGACGAGGTAGCACAGAGCGAGGCCGTGCTCGCGGCGGAGCGAGACCTGCTCGAGCGGCGGCCCGAGACGCTCGTCCTGCGCGTCGACCGCACCGATCCGTCGAAGAACATCGTCCGCGGCTTTCGCGCCTTCGAGCTCTATCTCGAAGCCCACCCGGAGAAGCGGCGGCGCGTCGTGATGCTGGCGTTGCTCGATCCCTCTCGGCAGGACATTCCCGAGTACGCCGAATATCTCGGTGCGATCGAACGGGAGGCGCGCCGGGTCAACGCTCGGTTCGAGGAGAGCGGCTGGACGCCGATCGACATGAGGATCTCCGACGATTTCCCCGGATCGGTGGCCGCCTACAAGCAGTTCGACGTGCTGCTCGTCAACGCGATCTTCGACGGGATGAACCTCGTCGCGAAGGAAGCCCCGCTCGTGAACACCCGCAACGGTGTTGTTGTCTTATCCGAAAACGCAGGTGCACATGCTGAGCTGGGCGAGTGGGCGTTGTCGGTGAACCCGTTCGACGTCGAGGCGCAGGCACAGGCGATCGAGCAGGCGCTGCACCTCGACGAGGACGAGCGCGGCCGACGGCTGGACGCGATTCGCGCGCACGTTCGCGAACACGATTTGAGCAGGTGGATCAACCTGCAGCTCGAGGCGCTCGACCGGGTGGCTGCGCCTGCCCGCCGCTAGCATCGAAGCCCTCATGGACGGCGAGCTCAGCCACGTCAGCGACGCGGGCGACGTTCGCATGGTCGACGTCGGCGGCAAGCCGCAGTCGCGGCGTCGCGCAGTCGCTCGCGGCTCCGTTCGGATGGCGCCGGAGACGGCCCGCCGCCTCCGGGAGCTTCCAAAGGGTGACGCGCTCGCAGTCGCTCAGGTCGCAGGGATCATGGCTGCGAAGCGGACGAGCGGGCTCATCCCTCTCTGCCATCCACTGCCGCTGGCGCATGTCGACGTGACGCTCGAGGTAGGAGAGGCCCGCGTCGAGATCATCGCGACGGCGGAGACGACGGCCCAGACGGGCGTCGAGATGGAGGCGCTCACTGCTGTTTCGGTCGCGGCGCTGACGATCTACGACATGGCGAAGGCGATCGACTCCGACATGTCCGTCAGCGACGTATCGCTCGTCGAGAAGACGAAGGAGCCCGTCTGAAGGCCGCCGTCCTGACGATCTCGGACGGCGTCGCAGCCGGCGACCGCGAGGATACGAGCGGCGAGCTTCTCGTGGTGCTCCTCTCGGGCGAGGGCTACGACGTGTCTCATCGCGTCGTGCCCGATGAGCGGACGGAGATCGCGCGGGCGATCCGGGACCTCGCACAGGACGCGCAGGTCGTGCTGACGACGGGAGGCACGGGCGTGGCCCCGCGGGACGTTACGCCGGAGGCGACGGAGTCCGTGGTCGACCGCCCCGTGCCGGGCATTGCGGAGGCGCTGCGCGCGGACGCCATCCGGAAGACGCCGCACGGGCTCCTCGGCCGGGGCGTCGCCGGGATCCTCGACGGCACCTTGGTCGTGAACCTCCCCGGGTCGCCGGGCGGTTGCCGCGACGGCTTCGAGCTGATTCGGCCGGCCTTGGGGCATGCGCTCGGGTTGATCGCGGGCGCGCCGTCGAAGCACCAGCAGACGTGAGCTCGGCGGCCGTCCTCCCGGGCCGCTTCGCTTCGCTTGTGAAGATCGAGCACACGGTCTTCGCGCTGCCGTTCGCGTACATCGGCGCGCTCCTGAGCGTGCAGGAGGTCCCCTCCGCACGGGATCTCATCTGGATCACGCTCGCCATGGTCGGGGGCCGGTCGCTTGCCATGGGCTTGAACCGACTCATCGACGCGGAGATCGATGCACGCAACCCTCGTACTGCCCAGCGTGAGCTTCCGGCGGGGCGCCTGTCGGTGCGGCAGGTCGCCGCGTTCTGCGCGCTGGCGTTCGCTCTGTATCTCGTGGCGTGCTTCCAGCTCGCGCCGATCGTGCGCTGGCTCTGGCCGATCCCGGTCGTCGGCTTCGTTGTATACCCGTACCTCAAGCGCTTTACGTGGCTGAGTCACGTGTGGCTCGGAGCGGTCGACGGCCTCGCTCCCGTCGGCGGCTGGGTCGCGGTCACTGGCCAGCTGCCCTGGGAGGCGTGGGCCCTCGGTGCGGCTGTCGCGCTGTGGATCGCCGGCTTTGACTGCTTCTACTCGTTGTTCGACCGAGACGTCGATGTGGATCAGGGCCTCCATTCCGTCGCGACTCGCTTCGGGGTCGAGGGCGCGTTCCGGCTGGCGCGACTGTTCCACGTAGCAACGGTTGCGTTGCTCGCCGCGGTCGGCATCGGGTTGGAGCTCGGCTGGCCGTACTGGCTGGGCGTGATCGTCGTGGCAGTGCTCCTGGCGTACGAGCACCTCCTGGTGTCGCCGGGGGATCTGCGGCGCCTGGACGCGGCGTTCTTCACCGTCAACGGTGCGATCAGCCTCGTCTTCCTCGCGTTCGTGGTTGCCGAAGTTGCCTTCTAGCTGCGGCGGTCAGCCGAGGTCGAATCGGCAGCGGCTCCACGGCCAGTCGAAGATGCGCTCGCAGAGCCCGGCGCGCACGGGGTTGCCATCACGTAGAGGCAGATCGTTTCGAGCTCTTCCTCGGGAACCGTTCGGCACCAGAAGCGGTCGCCGAAGACGTGGCCCCAGCGTTTGTGCC
>JBKPMS010000061.1:0-13598 GCA_046732275.1 Actinomycetota bacterium
AACACGCTCGTGCGGGCCGCAGAGCTGATCGCAGGCGCCGTGGGCGCGGAGCCGAAGATCACACTTGCTCCGCCTTTGCTCGGCGAGGTGACGCACTACGTGGCCGATACTTCGAAGGCCCGGCAGCTTCTCGGCTACGAGCCGGGCGTGCCGCTCGACGAAGGGATCTCCCGTGCCGTCCGATGGTTCCGGGAGCACCGCGAGCTGCATCCCGAGCGCGACGACGACTCGTTCATCTCCGAGATGGTCGCGATGAACGCCGAGTTGGCGCGGCCCGCGGGCGCCGTCGCGGATCATTCCTAGCGGCGACGTCGTCGCTGTCTTCGGCCCGACGGCATCGGGCAAGACGGCAGTCGCCGAGTCGGTCGCCGATCGCGTCGGCGGCGAGGTGGTCTCCGCCGACTCGATGCAGGTCTACGCCGGCCTGCCGATCCTGACGGCGCAGCCCACGCGTCCGACGCGGCTCGTCGGGATCTGGCCGTTGTCGCAGGAGGGGTCGGTCGTGGAGTACGCCCAGGAGGCGCATGCCGCAATCGACGAGCTCGTCCGCTCTGGCCGGAGGGCGGTGGTAGCCGGCGGCACCGGGCTCTATCTCCGCGCTGCGCTGGCCGATCTCCGCGTTCCGCCCGCGCCCTCGGCCGCGCAACGTCGTCGGTGGGAGCGGGCATATGACCGTCTCGGCGCGGACGCGGCGTACGCGGTTCTGGTCGAGCGGGATCCCGAGGCGGCTGCACGGGTACATACCAACGATCGCCGTCGAGTCGTGCGTGCCCTCGAGCTGAGTGAGCTTGGCGCCTCGCTCCGCCCTGGAGCTGATCGCCTCTGGACCACCGAAACACGGCATCCAACCGTGATCTTCGGCCTGGACGTTCCGCGCGACGTGCTTGCCGCGCGCATCGAGCGCCGCGCGGAGGGCATGTTTCGGGCAGGTGTGATCGAGGAGGTGAAGGCTGCTCTCGAAGGGCCGATCTCGTCCACCGCGGCGCATGCGCTCGGCCTGCGGGACATCGCCGAGCTGCCGCCCGAGGAGGCGCTCGCGGCGCTGGTCACGCGCACGCGACGGTATGCCGCCTACCAGCGCAAGTGGATGCGACGCATTCCGGGCCTTGTTAGCGTCAACGCCGACCGCCCGGTCGACGAGATCGCTGATGAGATTGTCGAAGTGGCAAGCGCTCGGCAACGACTACCTGCTCGTCGAGCCGGCTGAGCTCACGGAACCGCTGACGCCGGAGCTGGTAGAGCGGCTCTGCGATTACCACTACGGCGTCGGCTCCGACGGCTTGCTCGAGCTCGTCTCGGTCGACGGCGCCGCCGCCGAGCTGCGGATCTGGAATCCGGACGGGTCGACCGCCGAGCTGTCTGGCAACGGTGCACGCATCGCGGCGGCGTGGCTGTCGAGACGATCGGGCGCCGAGCTTGTCGAGCTCCACGTCCGCGAGCGAGTCGTCGCAGCGCGCGTGGGCGAGGACGGAGTCGTGGAGCTCGACGTCGGGCCGGCCGTCGTCGGCGAGACGGAGACGCTGGATCTCGACGGGGAGGAGGTCGAGTTCACGCCGGTCTCGGTCGGCAACCCGCACGCAGTGGTGCGGCGCGAGCCGGAGCGGGCAGATCTGCTTCGCCTTGGACCGCTGATCGAGCGGCACGCCCGCTTCCCGGCACGAACGAACGTGCAGCTCGTCCGCGTCGACGGGCCGCACGACGTCACCGTGGGCGTCTGGGAACGCGGGGCGGGGGAGACTCTGTCGTCGGGAACGAGCTCGGTAGCGGCCGCTGCCGCAGCGGTCGCGCACGGCTGGTGCGAGAGCCCGGTCGAGGTGCATCTGCCCGGGGGCGATCTCCGCGTCGAGCTCGACGCCGACTACAGGGCGCGTCTCATCGGCCCCGCGACCGAGATCTGCCGCATCGAGCTCGTGTAAACGCGGGCCGCGCGAACGCCGCACCCCCTCCCAGGGTGGGGTTTCAGCCCGCCACCCTCGACGGCGACGATAACGGCGCGGAGCGCACGCGGGTGTGCCGAGTGTGTGCCGATGCTCGCTGTCGGACCGTGCGCCGGCGCCGGCCTGGTCTCTCGTCTCAGGCGCCGAGACCGTGTTCTCGGAGCGCCTCGTTCAAGCTCACCTTCAGATCGGTCGACGCGCTTCGCCAGCCGATGATCAACGCACATGCCAGGTGATACGTCCCGGCGGGAAACTCCTTGGGCCGTGTCCCCGGCACGACAATCGCACGCGGCGGGACGAACCCGCGATGCTCGACCGGCTCGCTCCCCGTCACGTCGATGACCGGAACGCTCGACGTCAGCGAAACGTTGGGACCGAGCACTGCGCCGGCTCCGACGCGAACGCCTTCGGTCAGGATCGCGCGTGAGCCGATGAATGCGCCGTCGTCGACGATCACCGGCCGCGAGCCCGGAGGCTCGAGCACGCCGCCGATGCCGACGCCGCCCGCGAGGTGCACATCTGCACCAATCTGCGCGCCCGAGCCGACCGTCGCCCATGTGTCGACCATCGTCCGCGGGCCGACCCACGCGCCGATGTTCACGTAGCTCGGCATCAGCACGACACCGCGCGAGAGAAACGATCCATAGCGTGCGACGGCCGGCGGCACCACACGGACGCCGAGCCGTTCGTAATCGCGCTTGAGCGGGATCTTGTCGTGATAGGTAAAGGGCCCGATCTCCTCGGGCTCCATCTCGCGCGCGCGGAAGTACTCGAGGATCGCCTCCTGCACCTCGCTGTTCACGCGCCACTCGTCGCCGTCGGGCTCGGCGACCCGGAGCTCGCCGCGGTCGAGAGCCGCGACCACCTCCTCCGCCCGCTCGGGAGTCAGAGAGCTTCCTCCAGGATCGCCGCCGCGCGGCGGCACTCGTCTTCGGTCGGAACGAGCGCCAGCCGCCAGTAGCCCTCGCCGGTCGGCCCGAAGAACGTCCCCGGCGAGACGATCAGCCCGTGCTCGAGCACGCGGGCAGCGAACGCCTCCGAAGGCTCGTCGGCCGGCACCTCCAACCAGAGGTACATCGTCGCTTCGCTACCGACCACCCGGACACCCTTTCGCTCGAGCGTCGGGATGAGGGCGTCTCGCTTGCGTCGGTACACGGCGCGCGTGCGCTCGACGTGCTCCTCGTCGTTCCACGCGACAACGGACGCGCGCTGGACGAACTCCTGCGGCGCGGTCCCGACGGACGGCCGGAACTGTTTCAGCGCGGCGATCAATTCCGGCTCGCCGGCGACGAACCCCGACCGGTATCCGGTCATCGACGAGCGCTTGCTCAGCGTGTTGAACGCGGCGACGTTGCCGCGGTTCCGGACTTCGAGGACGGAGTGGGGCGGCTCGTCGAACCAGAGCTCCGTGTATGCCTCGTCGCTTGCCAGGAGGAAGCCATGCGTCGCGGACAGATCGGCGAGCTGTTCGAGGAAGTCGAGGGGCGCCACTGCGCCCGTGGGATTGTTCGGGTAGTTGATCCAGACGATCGCCGCGCGATTCCAGACGTCGGCATTGACCCCGTCGAGGTCGGGGAGAAACGCGTTCTCCGCGAGCAGCGGCAGCTGCAGGACGTCGGCACCCGCGAACAGCGCTCCGCGCTCCGGGACCGGATAACCGGGCTCCGTCGTGACGACGAGCCGTCTTTCGCTCGCGCGATCGACGACCATCTGCGCCAGGAGGAAGATCGCCTCCTTGGAGCCGTAGGTCGGAATCACTTCCGTGCCCGGATCGAGCTCGACGTCGAACCGGCGCTCACACCAGGCGGCAACCGCGTTGCGAAGCTCCGGAAGGCCTTCGGCGAGCGGATACGCGGAGATCTCCGTCAGGCTCGCCACGAGGGCTTCACGGATCATCGGGTCTGTGGGCTCGCGCGGATCGCCCTTCCCGAAGTCGATGAGACGAACGCCGTTCGCCTCGAGTCGACGCTTCGCCTCCTCCAGCTTCACGAAGGGATACGTCCCGGTGGCTGCGAGCGCGGGGGAGAGCTGTACGGGCGCCATAGTGGGATTCTGCCGCGTTGACGGCATAATCCGTCCGTGATCCAACGCCAGCCGGACTCCGCGCCGGAGCGTGGGTTCATCGCCGCCGTGCTGGCTCAGGGAGTCGATTCCGACGCCGAGTTGGCTGAGCTGCGGGAGCTTGCGCGGACGGCCGTCGTCGAACCGATCGGTGAGCTCGTTCAGCACCGCACCGCCCCGGCGAGACGGACCTACTTCGGCAAGGGGAAGCTCCAGGAGCTGAAGCGCGCCTACAAGGAGTCGGGCGCGGAGGTGCTGCTCGTGGACGACGAGCTCGATCCTGTGCAGCAGCGGACGCTCGAGGACACCTTCCAGGCGCGGGTCGTCGACCGCACTCAGTTGATCCTCGACATCTTCGCGCAGCATGCGCGGAGCGCCGAGGGCAAGTTGCAGGTCGAGCTTGCTCAGCTCGAGTACAACCTCCCACGCATGCGCGGGATGTGGCAGCACCTCGAGCGCCTCGGCGGAGGCGTCGGCACGCGGGGTCCCGGCGAGTCACAGCTCGAGACGGACCGCCGTCTCGCGCGACGGCGTGTGACGCTGTTGCGGCGGCGGCTCCGTGACCTGCGCAAGCAACGCGAGGTGAGGCGGAAGGAGCGGCGGCGCACCGAGGCGCCGACCGTCGCGCTCGCGGGTTACACGAACGTCGGCAAGTCGACGCTCCTGAATGCGTTGACCGATGCAGACGTTGCCGTCAACGACAGGCTCTTCGAGACACTCGATCCGACCACTCGAGGATTCGAGTACGAGGGCCGGCGATACCTCGTGACGGACACCGTCGGCTTCATTCGCCGCCTGCCGACGGAGCTCGTCGAGGGATTCGCCGCGACACTGGAGGAGACTCTCGTCGCCGACCTGGTCTTGCACGTCCTCGACGGCTCGGCCTCGGACGAGCGCCTCCAGGAGCAAGAGGCGGCTGTCAAGGGCGTGCTCCGAGATATCGGCGCCGGGGACATTCCGCTCGAAATCGTCGTCAACAAGATCGACGCGGTCGACGCACTCAGCCGGCGCCGCCTGGCGAATACGTATCCCGAGGCAATACAGGTTTCCGCGCTGAGCGGCGAAGGCCTCGACGAGCTGCGGGCCCGAATCGCTGAGCGCTTCGCGGATCGCTTCGAAGCCGTGACCCTGTTCCTTCCGTACGGGGAGGGCGGCAAGCTCGCCGAGTTGTACGAGCTCGGCGCGCCGATCGAGGAACGCGAGGACCAGGCGGACGGGGTCTACGTTCGTGCACGGTTGCCCGGGCGCGAGCTCCGCCGTTTTGCGAGCTACCTCGTCGCAGAGGCACGGGCCCAGCCGGCTCGGCGCGCCCGTTGATCGAACTGCAGGTTCAACGGCTGCGGCCCGAGGCCGTCGTGCCGGCGCGGGCGTATGCCGGCGACGCGGGGCTCGACCTGGCTGCGTGTGACCGCATCGAGCTCGGGCCGGGTCAACGCGTCGTCGCGGGCACCGGCCTGGCGTTAGCGATCCCCGAAGGGTTCGCAGGCTTCGTCCAGCCGCGCTCGGGCCTCGCCGCCAGGCATGGGCTCTCCGTCGTGAACTCGCCGGGGCTCGTCGACTCCGGCTACCGCGGTGAGCTCCGGGTCATCCTGCTGAACACTGACCGTCGCGAGACCTTCGTCGTCGAGCCCGGCATGCGGATCGCTCAGCTCGTCGTGCTTCCCGTACCTGACCTCGAGCTCGTGGAGGTCGACGAGCTGCCGACCGCCGAACGCGGCGGCCGGGGCTTCGGATCCTCCGCAGCGTGATGGCCGGCGAGCCGCGCATTCGCGTGTCCGCGATCCTGCGTTGGCGGGACCGCGTCCTGCTCTGCCGTCATGAGAAGCCGGGGAAGGAGTACTGGTTGTTGCCCGGTGGCGGCGTCAACTCCGGCGAGAGCCTCGTGACGGCCTTGCACAGAGAGCTGGCGGAGGAGATCGGGATCGACGACCAGCTGCCGGTCGAGGGACCGGTCGCGATCGTCGACTCGATCGCGCCGACGCGAACCTTCGCACCGAAGCACGTCGTTCACATCATCTTCGCCGGTGACCTGGGCGGCAGGTCGCTCGAGGCCGTGACCTCGAGGGACGCGGCCGTTCGTGGCCACGGCCTGTTCGCGGTGGGCGAGCTCGACGGCGTCGTGCTGCACCCGCCGATCCAGCGTTTCCTTTCGCGCTGGCAGCCCGGCGATCCCGCCGTCTACTTGGGCGCACTGTGGGCACCTTGATCCACTTTCGGTGCACGTACGTCACGCACGCGCCTGTCCTCGGGCGTTAGCGTCGACACCGAGGGTGGCGGGCTGTCACCCCACCCTGGGAGGGGGAGCGCTCGGCGCCGTGGCGTCTTGGCGTGCCGCTGCTACGGGTGGCGGCCGCCGCGGGCTCTCGCGCGCGCGGCGGATACCGAATGCGCTTCGCGCTCCAGGTCGTCGTCGAGCGGCTCGAAGGCCGGAACCTCGCCGAGCCGATGGGCCACCGCCTGGGCCAGCAGCCAGTCCGCGAACCAGGGATTGCGAGGGAGGAGCGGGCCGTGCAGATAGGTCCCGACCGCGCGACCGACGCGGCAGCCTTCCCAGCCGCTCTCGCCGTCGTTGCCGAACCCGGCGACGACACGCCCGAGCGGCTCGGCGCCGTGGTCGAGGCGCGTTCGGCCGGCGTGATTCTCGAATCCCGCCAGCGTGCGCCGGAGACCCGGTTCGAGCTCGCATTCCAGCAGCACGTCGCCGATCATCCGTGTGTCCCCCGCGACCGTCTCGTGGGGGAAGAGCCCGATCCCCGGGAGATCCGTGCCGTGGAAGTCGCGGTACGACCGCCCGAGCAGCTGATAGCCGCCGCACACCGCGAGGACCGCGGCGCCGTCGGCGACTGCGCTCAAGAGGCCGTCGGCCTTCTTCACGAGGTCGCGCGCGACCAGCGCCTGCTCGCGGTCCTGGCCGCCGCCGATGTACAGAAGATCGTGCTCCCCACCGTGGAGCTCTTCGCCGATCGACACGGCGGTGAGCTCGAGCTCGTGCCCGCGCCACGCAGCCCGCCGCGCGAGCACCGCGATGTTGCCCCGGTCCGCGTAGATGTTCAGGTAGTCGGGATAGAGATGGGCGACGCGGATCTTCACGCAGCACGCTCCCAGTACGGGCGCACGAAGCCACGCTCTGCGATCACGTGCCGAAGCGCCAGCATGGCGGTGTACGTGGGGAGGACGACGAGCTCGCCGCGGGAAGGCGTCAGTGCGAGGCCGCGGTCGAGCGCATCGGCGACCGACGGCACGACCTCGATCGCGTCGGCATCGAAGCCGGCGTACTTGAAACGGAGCGCGAGCTCGGCGGCTCGATCGCCGCTGACGATCAGCCGCTCGAGACCCTGTAGGAAGGGCTCAAAGTCGACGTCCCAGATCCAGGAGACATCGCGCCCGTCCGCGATGCCGTCGTTCAGCGCGATCACCGCGAGTGACGGGATGCCACCGTCGACGATCGTCCGCACCGCCTCGTTCGCACCGGCGGGATTCTTGATCAGAAGGATCAGCAGCCGCCGGTCGCCGATCGCGATGCGCTCGAAACGTCCGAACGCGGCGCTGAACTCGTCGAGGCCGGTGCCAATCTCCTCGAGCGAGGCGCCGAGGCTCCGAGCGAGAGCGGCAGCCGCGATCGCGTTGTAGACGTTGTAGAGCCCGGGCACCTTCAGCTCCACTCGCCGCGACCCCTCGGGCAGCACGAGCTCGAAGGCGGCCGATTCGAGCCCTCGCAGCTCGATCCGGCGGGCGACGACTTGCAGCTCGGGCCGTGCATGACCGCAGGCGGAACAACGGTAGTCGCCGAGATGGCCCACGTACGCAGCTGTGTAGTCATACGGCGTGCCGCAGCGCACGCAGTACTTCGAGTCGGCCGCATGCTGCAGGGAGGGCCGCGAGACCGACGGGTCGTCGACACCGAACGTCACCGCCCCCGGTCGATCTCGTGCAAGCTCGCTCACCAGTGGATCGTCCGCGTTGACGATCAGGCCCGACTCGGGCGGGAGTGCGAACACCGAGTCGCGCCAGCGCGCCGCGACATGCTCCAGCTCCCCGTAGCGGTCGAGCTGGTCGCGGAAGAGATTGCCGAGGCACACCGCGCGCGGCCGTACGCGTGCAAGCACTTCGGGAAGCGCGGCCTCGTCTGCCTCGAAGAGCCCGAGCTCGGCACCGTCAGCATCCAGCAGCGCCGACGCAACCCCGGAGACGAGATTCGCACCGGAGCGGTTGTGCGCCAGGCGCACACGGCCGCGGAGAATGCCGGCCGTCATGGTGGCCGTGGTCGTCTTCCCGTTCGTCGCCGAGATCACCGCCGACCCGAGCGGCAGGCGGTCCGCGAGCCGATCGACCGCCCCTGGGTCGAGCCTCCAGAGCAGCTTCCCCGGGATCGTCGTTCCGCCGCCGGCGCCGGCAAGCCGCGAAAGGCGGCCGGCAGCCCGTGCGACGGCGACTTCAGCGGCAAGTGACATGGGCAAGCGCACGGCAGAGGGAGGCTAGCCGAGCGCCTCGCGGGCGCCCGCACACAGCCTGAGATCCTAGCCCTGCGTTGCGCGATTTCCAGAATGCTCTAGCATTCTTGTCATGCCCCGCAAGCCGCCCTACCGGGCGGTCGCAAAGATCGACCCCGCCGCGCTCGCGTCCTTCCAGGCCGGAATCCGCAAGCGCTATTCGAACGATCAGATCCTCGCGGAGCTCCGCGCCTGCGCCGGGCGGCTCGGCCGGTCGCCGACGATGCGTGAGTTCGCCGCCGATCGCGAGACGACCGTTCATCCGCAAACGGTGATCGAGCACTTCGGCAGCTGGAACGCCGCCAAGCGCGAGGCCGGTCTCGTGCCGCGGAGGTTCGCGACGCGCGAGGAGCTCGTCGGCTTGCTGCGTGAGCTGGGCGAGGAGCTCGGGCGCATCCCAACGGCGAAGGACCTGGATGCCCGGCGCGGGTCGATGCCCTCGAAGTCCCTCTACTGGCACACCTTCGGTTCGCTCGCGGCCGCACTGCGCGAGGCGGGGTTCGACGTCCCGGTGGGCGAGGAGCGCCTCGAGCGCGCCGTTGAGCAGGGCGTGGCGCTCGCGAAGAAGCTCGAGCGGCTGCCCAAGTTCGCGGACTGGACGACAGCGCGCAAACGCGACGAAACGTTGCTCACGGAGTGGCAGGTCTACCGCATGTTCGACGCGCGGCGCGGCGCCTGGTCGACGTTCCAGTTTCTGATCAAGGAGCGTCTGGAGGACGAGGGCCGCTCGATCGGCTCCGACGGCGTCCTGCTCTAGTCTGTCCCAGGACCTGGCTACGCGGCGGCGCTGGTGTCGCCGGGCTTGGCGTCCTCGATCTCGTACATCACTGCTCCGCCGGTCGAGAGCAGGAGCTCGATCTCGTACGACTCGCCCGTGATCCACGGATACGCCACGGCGACGGTGCCGCGGTCCTCGGGTGCAAGCGAGCGGCCCGTCGCGTTGAAGTCGACGTAGGCATCGTTGACGATCACCTGCGCAACTCGCGCGGTGTTTTCGGATCCGTTGACGAGGTGGAGCGCGATCGTTCCCGGACGCAGCGTCGCGTGCTCGACGGCCAGCTCGTCGCCGCCCGCGTCCCGATCCCACGGCCGGGAGACGACCGCTGCGCTCACTCCGGCGGCAATGCAGAGGAGAGCGACGACGACCAACGCCCGGCGGAGCACTTCAGTCCACCACTTCGAAGAGACCCATCCAGCCGAGCGATGCGAACTCGCTCTTGTGTGCGTGGAACATGTACTTCCCCGTGTACGGGAAGCGGAGCTCGAGTACGTCCCGCTGTCCCTGGCCCTGAATGACCGTGTCCGTGTACTCCGTCGGCTCGAGGGACGTGCCGGTCGGGAACCGCTGGAAGAAGTTGCCGTGGATGTGGAAGGAGTTGAGCGGGTCGAGCTCGACAATGTTCAGGAGGTAGATGCGGACGAGGTCGCCGCGTCTCACGCGAATCGGCTGGTACATGAAGTGGAACGCGACCGTGTTGACGGCGTAGACCTCGTTGTCGTCGTCGAAGTTCGGGTCGAACGCGTTTTGGACCATGACGAGCTCGTCCGCCTCCGGGCGCGGCTCCGGTGGATCGATCACGAACGCGCCGTAGAGGCCCTTGGCGATGTGTCCGGCGAGCGGCGAGGCGTGACAGTGGTAGAGCTGAAGACCGAACGGCCGGGCGTCGAACTCGTACGTGAACTCCTCGCCGACATTGATCAGGCCGCCCCCAATCTCCTCGCCGATCCCGGGGACGCCGTCCATGGTCGCCGGATGGATGCCGTGGAAGTGGATCGTGTGTGGATGCGTGCCTGCGTTGACGAAGTGGATCCGCAGCAGGTCACCCTCGCGTGCGCGCAGTGTCGGTCCCGGGACGCGCCCGTTGTACGTCCACGCTTTGTACTTCACGCCCGGGACGATCTCGATCTCCTTGTCGTACGCAACGAGCTCCCACGAGCGCAGCATCCGGCCGCCGGCGAGGCGCCGCGTCTTGCCCCAGTCGAAGTCGCGCACGATGAGGCTCGGATCGAATCCGTTCGCCGCCGCGTCGACCGTGGTCTCACCGTGCGCGAAACCCGTGTGCATCGACCCCGGGACGAGAGCGTTCTCGTGGTGCGGGGGAGGGGGCGGAGCTGCTTCTGCGTCTCCGAGCGCGGACAACCTGGCGGCCGCTCCTGCCCCGGCCACGGAAAACGCGGCGGCGAGAGCGCGGCGCCTGGTGAGGGGCTTCCGCAACACCGCAGCGTCAAGCTGACACTGCGCTTTAAGAGGCCGCTAAGAGGAACCTGAGAAGGACGTTAGGAGTTCTTAAGTCTTGCCGCGGAAGTCAGGCCGCTACGCCGTGCAGCACAGCAAGGCGCTCGAGGCACGACCGCGCCTCGTCGGGAGCGCGCACCGCCGGCAGCGGCTCCTCCTCGAACGAGGGATCAGTCTCGAAGGTCTCCTCCGCAACGATGCGCCCACTCTCGACCGCGACGACCGTTCCCTCCGGGAGCTCGCTCTTCTTCAACCTGATCGTCGCGTAGCTCTCGACGAGCTCGAGTGCGACGCGGGTAGAGGCGAAGTAGAGCTCGTGCTTCCTGTGTCCGACCCAGAGCGGCCGGCCGAGGCCGCGCGCGAGCACGAGCTCGGAGCGTCCCTCGTCGAGCCACGCCGTCGCCAGCGAGCCGTAGAGCTGTTCCAGCGCCTCCGCGGTGCGGCCGCGCGAACGCTCGGCCAGCGCGAAGATGATCTCGGAGTCGACCGTCATCCCGGGCTCTGCGCGCGGGATGCTGTGCCGTTCGAAGAGTTCGTCGTCGTTGCCGATGATCCCGTTGTGGACCCCGACGACGTCGCCGTGACGGATCGGATGGTTGTTCGCGGCCAGGCTTGGGTGACCCTTGGTGTAGTCGCGGACGTGGACGAGCAGCTTCGTCGCGTCCTGCGGAACGTGGATCCGCTCGAGGAGCGCGCTCGGCCCCGAGCGCTGCTTGTGCACGGCCACGTCCGAACCAGGCGTCCGATACGCATAGCCGACCGCGTCGGCGCCGCGCTCGGCGATGCCCGCAAGGAGCGCACGGGCGACCAGAGTCCGCTCGGCACGGCTCCTGGGATCGAGGCTATATCCGGCGATTCCGCACAAAGTCCGCGATAAGTGCGAAGCGACCGTTCGGTCGCTCCAAAGTCCTAGACGGCTCAGTCGATGTCCAAGTTAGGCCTGCCCCGTTTGGAAATTCTTAAGCCGTCGCCTTCAGTCGCTACGGTGGACGACATGGGCCCTTTCGTCGATTGCCACTCGCATGTTGTTCCTTCAGGCGACGACGGGGCCGCTTCAATCGCACAGGGCATCGACCTGTGCCGGAGCGCTGCGCGACACGGGACCGCAATCCTCTTCGCGACGCCGCACGTCTGGCCGTACTTCACGCTCGATGAGGAGCGGGAGGCGGAGATCCGCGAGGCCTTCGAGAAGATGCGATCCCGTGCGGTCCTCGACCTCCGGCTCGGCTACGAGCTGACGCCGGCGCGGCCGCTGCTCGACGAGGATCCGACCCGTTACGTCCTCGAAGGGACCGATCGCGTGCTGATGGAGGTGCCGTTCACGGGCCCGGCGGATCTCGTCTTCGCGCTCGCCGAGCACGTCGAGGCTGCAGGCTTGCGCCCCGTGATCGCGCACCCTGAGCGGACGGAAGCTGTCCTGGAGAACCCCTTCGTGGCCGACGAGCTCGCCGACCGCGGCTGGACGCTCCAGGTGAACTCCACGTCCTTGCTCGGTCGCCACGGGCCGGAGCCGGAAGAGATCGGGTGGGCGCTGGTCGAGCGGGGCATCGCCGGCATCGTCGCCTCCGACGGCCATCGCACGACCAGACCCGCGGAGCTCGACGCCGCGTACGCGCTGGCGCACGAGCGGCTCGGTGACGACGCGATCGCGCTCTTCAACGGCAGCGCGCTGGGGCTCGATGTAGGAAGGAACGGCCGAGCTACGCGGACACGTACTGCATCTCGCGCAGCGACGCGAGGCGCCTGAGCGACTCCAGTTCGATTTGCCTCACCCGCTCGCGCGTGAGGCCGAGGCGCCTGCCGATCTCTTCGAGCGTCTTCGGCTCGGAGTCGTTCAGGCCGTAGCGAAGCGTCAGCACCTGTCGCTCGCGCTCCTGCAATGAGCTCAGCGCCGCCGTGAGCGCCTGAGAGCGAAGCGAGACCTCGACCTCCTCCTCAGGCAGCGGGTCGTCACCCGCGACGAAGTCACCGAACACCGCGTCCTCCTGCTCGCCGACCGGCTGGTCGAGGGAGGCCGACGCTCGTGCGGCCGCCTTCACCTCGAGCGCCTGCTGGAGCGGGAGGCTCGCTTCCTCTGCGATCTCCTCGAGCGTGGGCTCACGGCCGAGCTGCGTCCACAGCGTTCGTTCTGCGCGGTTCATCTTCTGCAGGCGCTCGACGATGTGCACTGGCATTCGGATCGTCCGCGCCTTGTCCGCGAGCGCCCGCGCAACGGCCTGTCGGATCCACCACGTCGCGTAGGTCGAGAACTTGTAGCCGCGCCGCCAGTCGAACTTCTCGACCGCGCGGATCAGCCCGAGCGTGCCCTCCTGGATCAGGTCGAGAAACGGCAGGCCCTGATTGCGGTAGTTCTTCGCGATCGAGACGACGAGCCGCAGGTTGGACTGAATCATGTGCGTCTTCGCCGACATGTCGCCGCGCTCGATTCGCTTCGCGAGCTCGACCTCCTGAGCCGCCGTCAGCAGCGCGTGGCGTCCGGCCTCGCGGAGGAAGAGCTGCAGGGCGTCCGTTGTCGTCTCATACGAAAGCTGGACCGGGGGAGGCGGCGGCTCCGGCTCTTTCTCCTTGGGCTCCTCGACAATCTCGAGCCCCCTCCGCTCCAGCTCGTTGAAAAGCGCATCCGTCTCGAGCGCATCGAGCTCGTGCGCCTCGATCAGGTCCGCCAACTCGACCTGACGAACCGAGCCTGTGCCTTCCGCCGCCTCCAGCAGTCCTTGGATGTCCTCGTGCTGGAGGATCGACTCGATCTCGACCGTCATCGCTTGGAGGTTCTTTGCCTCAGGCCTGGCAAATGCAAACACGGAAGCTCTCAGGCTCAGCGGCTCACGTCAAGCCTCTAGGCTGCTTTCTGAGCTCAATGCACGGAAATCGGCG
>JBKPMS010000062.1:0-26035 GCA_046732275.1 Actinomycetota bacterium
CGCGGAAAGGAGGTGGTCCGAGAGTGGAGATTTCCAGTACGGGCAGTGGAGGTACCAGCGGGTAGAGGTGTGTCCCCGGCACCTACGGGGAATCGCCTAGCCAGCGTGGGGGACGACGCGTAACGCGCCGCCCGGCCAGCAGAACTCTCGGGCCGAGGCAGGAAGCGCCTCTACTAATCCAACGCTGGTAACCGGATATGGGGCCGCACCCGCGGCCCCATATTTTTTGTCCGGATCGTCACCCAGCTCGGCGAAGCTGCTCGTCGAGCGGCACGAGCTGCAGCTCGAACGTCAGAGTCGCGTCGTTGTCGGCGACCACGTTGTCACCGCCCTCGAGCATCTTCAGGAGGTCGCGCGTCAGCGGGATGTCGCCCGGGAGCCGCTCCGTCACGAGCGCGGCGGGCTGCATCAGGCCGACCGGCACGTGGACACTGGGACGCCGAATGCCGCGAGCACGCTTCAGGCGCTCCCAGAACTCGTTCCAGGTGACGGGCTCGGCCCCGCCGATCTCGAACAGCCGACCGGTCACGTCGTCTCGCACCGCAGCCTCGGCGAAGTACGTCGCGACGTCGTCCGCCCAGATCGGCTGGATGCGTTGGCGGCCGCTGCCGATGATCGGCGTCACCGGCGTCAGTCGTGCGAGCTTGGCGAAAGTCGGGAGGATGCCTCCGTCAGGGCCGAAGATGAAGCTCGGCCGGAAGATGACGAACGGAATCCCTGCCGACCGCGTCAGGCGCTCCGTCTCCCACTTGGCGCCGTAGTACGGGACGAGGTCCTTCGTCGCCTCGCTTACCCCGAGCGCGCTCATCAACACGAATCGGCCGGCCCCGGCGTCCTTGGCGGCGGCCAGCAGCTCGCGCGTCCCGTCGACCATGATCCGCTGGAACTGCTCCTCGCGGCCCTGGCGGATCGCGACCAGGTGAACCACCGTCTCGGCCCCGGCCGTCGCCCGGCGAAGTGCGCCAGGGTCCGTGACGTCGCCCTCGACGAGCTCGCACCCCCAGCCGACGAGCCTCGCCGCCTTTCGCGGGTCGCGAACGAGGCAGCGGACGGGAAGGTCGCGCCGGCGCAGCTCCCGCACGACGTGGCCGCCCACGAACCCCGTGCCCCCGGTGACGAGGATCACCCGGTCGTTTCCCGCTGGAAGTTTTGCCAGTAGCGAGACGGGGTCGGCCCACGCTGACCCTGGTACTTCGAGCCGATCTGTCCGGTCCCGTAGGGCGTTTCCGCAGGCTCGCTCAGCTGGACGAAGGAGATTTGGCCGATCTTCATCCCCGGATAGATCGTGACCGGGAGGTTGGCGACGTTGGACAGCTCGAGCGTCACGTGCCCGTCCCAGCCGGGGTCGATGTAGCCGGCGGTCGAGTGGATGAGGAGCCCGAGGCGGCCGAGCGAGCTTTTGCCTTCTAAGCGGGCGACCAGATCGTCTGGCAACCGCACCCGCTCGAGGGTCGACCCGAGCACGAATTCCCCCGGATGCAGGACGAACGGGGTCTCGTCCTCCACCTCGACGAGCTCCGTCAGGTCCTCCTGCTCCTCGCGGACGTCGATGTACGGGTAGCGGTTGTTGTGGAAAACCCGGAAGTACTTGTCCACACGTACGTCGACGCTGGAGGGCTGGAGGAGCGAATCGTCGTACGGCTCGATCTGGATGCGCCCTTCATCGAGCAGGCGCGCAATCGTGCGATCTGAGAGGACCACGGGGCGATTCTAGGGGCCGCCTCGGCTCTGTTAGTTTTCCACACCTTGCCGACGCGGTATGTGCTCCAGCCGGTCGATCCGAATGCCGCGTCCAAGCGCCGGAGGCTCGACGCACGCAAGCGAAGGCGCAAGCGCAGGCTCGTCGCGTCGGGCCTGCTTCTGTTGCTGATCGTCGGGGGCGTTCTCGGCGCCGTCATCGCAATGAACCTCGACGGGCACGACACCGTGCGTGCCGCGGCGGTCGCCCAGCGCTCGCAGGCGAAGCCCCAGTCACTCCAGCCCCGCCCGCTGCCGGACGAAGTGAGAGGGGCTCACGTGACGCTTGCTCTGGCCGGCATTCCGGAGCGGCTCGACCAGTACATCGCGATGAAACGCTACGGCCTCAACGCCCTCGAGATCGACGTCAAGGACGAGAACGGCGACGTCGGCTTCCCGGTGAACGTGCCGCTCGCCCGCAGCGTGGGATCGGCGAAGCGCTACTACAACGTGCAGCGCACCGTCGCCAAGGTTCACGCCGCCGGGCTCTACCTGATCGGACGGGTCGTCACCTTCGAGGATCCCCAGCTGTCGGCGAACGCGCCGTGGTCGGCCATTCGCCGCCCGGACGGGTCCCGCTGGCTCACCAACGCCGGCCTCGGCTGGACGAACCCGTACGACCGGCGCGTCTGGAAGTACAACGTCGACATCGCGAAAGAGGCCGCGAGGCTCGGTTTCGACGAGATCCAGTTCGACTACGTGCGCTTCCCGAGCGACGGCGACATCACGCAGATCCGTTATCCAGGCCGGCACCCGGAGCCGATGGGCTGGACGATCCCGCTGTTCCTCAAGTACGCGCAGTCGCAGCTCAAGCCGCTCGGGGTCCGCATCTCGGCGGACGTGTTCGGCCTATCGGCGACACGCAACCTCGGGATCGCGCAGTTCCCCCGCCGGATCGCCCCGTTCGTGGACGCGCTCTACCCGATGGTGTATCCCTCGCACTACGTCGCCGGGGAGTTCGGGATCGTCGACCCCAACTCGCGGCCGGGCACCACGGTGGCGTACTCCCTTCGCGATTTCCGCACGAAGCTGCGGGATCGCAAGGCGAAGCTGATCCCCTGGCTCCAGGACTTCTCCATCGGTCGGACGTACACGCTCGCCGACGTCCAGGACCAGATTCAGTCCGCGCGCCTCGAGCACTCGAAGGGCTTCATGCTCTGGAATGCGGCGGGACAGTACACGGTCGAGGCGTTCGCAACACCCGCGTTTCGCTAGCCGCGAAGGCCGGGCCCGACCGGCGCTGAAAAGTCTCTATTCACTTATGCAGCCCGGCCGCCCGCTGCGCTATCGTCAGCCCGTGGCGACGACCAAGACGATCGAGCTCCGGACGGCCATCCCGGGGCCGCGGTCGAAGGCGATTCTCGAGCGGAAGGAGCAGGTCGTCGCGGACCCGCTCTCGATCTTCCTGCCCGTGGTCGCCGAGCGCGGCGAGGGCGCAACGCTGACGGACGTCGACGGAAACACGTTCATCGACTTCACCGGCGGCGTCGGCTGCCTCAACGTCGGCCATTCGAACCCGCGTGTGGTCGAGGCTGTCCAGGAGCAGGCGGCCCGGTTCCTGCACACGGACTTCACGATCGTCCCCTACGAGGTCTACGTCCGGCTAGCAGAACGACTCACCGCCTGCGCGCCGATCTCCGGGCCGACCAAGGCAGCCTTCTTCAACGCGGGCACTGAGGCGGTCGAGAACGCGGTCAAGTTCGCGCGCTCGTATACGAAGCGTCCCGCGGTGATCGCCTTCGAAGGCGGCTTCCACGGGCGGACGTTGCTGTCGATGACGATGACGTCGAAGACGCATCCGTACAAGGCAGGCCTCGGCCCGTTCGCTCCCGAGGTCTATCGGATGCCGTTCGCACAGGACTACCGCGGGCCGAGCACCAGGGACGCCCTCGCGGCGCTCGAGCGCGGGCTCGTCACCACGGTCGCGGCGGAGAACGTCGCTGCGATCGTGCTCGAGCCGGTCCAGGGGGAGGGCGGCTTCGTCGTTGCACCGGCCGACTTCCTCGCAGGCATCCGCCGGATCTGCGACGAGAACGGCATCGTGCTCGTGATCGACGAGGTACAGACCGGGTTCGGGCGCACGGGAAGGATGTGGGGCATCGAGCACTACGACGTGGAGCCCGATCTGATCACCGTGGCGAAGTCGATCGCCGCCGGGCTGCCGCTCTCCGGCGTCATCGGGCGCGCGGAGATCATGGACGCTCCAGGCGACTCGGCGATCGGCGGCACCTACGTCGGCAACCCCGTCGCGCAGGCCGCCGCGCTCGCCGTCCTAGACGTTTTCGAAGACGAGGCGCTCGTGGAGCGTGCGCAGCAGATCGGCGACACGATTCGCGAGCGGATGGAGGCCTGGCAGCAGCGCTGGGATGCGATCGGCGACGTTCGCGGCCTCGGCGCGATGCTTGCGATCGAGCTCGTCCGCGACCGCGAGACGAAGGAGCCGGCAGCGGAGGCTGCATCGGCGATCGTGGAGGCGGCCGCAGCGCGCGGACTGCTGCTGCTGAAATCCGGGATCTACTCGAACTGCATTCGCGTGCTCGTCCCGCTCGTCATCACCGAGGCCGAGCTCGACGAGGCACTCGGCGTCTGGGAAGACGCAGTGGTCAGCGCCCTCGGCGCCTGACGACCCTGCGCGTGGCGCCGGCGCGGCGCCGGTAGCTTTGAACCGTGGTCGGGGACCAGATCGCCGGACGTTACGAGCTGCAGGACCTCATCGGGCACGGCGGCATGTCGAGCGTCTACAAGGCCCGCGACTCGCTGCTCGAGCGAAACGTCGCCGTCAAGGTCCTCCACCAGCAGTACAACGCCGACGACGACTTCGTCGAGCGATTCAAGCGAGAAGCTCGCTCGGCCGCCAGGCTCCAGCATCCGAACATCGTCACGGTGATCGACCGCGGCGAGGACGACGGCCGGCAGTACATCGTCTTCGAGCACATCGACGGCGAGAACCTCAAGGAGTTCCTCGTCCGAAAGGGCCGACTCGAAGTCCGGGAGGCCCTCGAGATCGCGCTCGAGATCGCCAGAGCCCTCTCGTTCGCACACGGTCACGGGCTCATCCACAGGGACGTCAAGCCGCAGAACGTTCTGCTCAACGGGGACGGGCGCGCAAAGGTCACGGACTTCGGCATCGCCCGGTCGCTCGAGGTCGAGAGCGGCATGACACAGACCGGGACCGTCCTCGGAACCTCGAACTACATCGCGCCCGAGCAGGCGAAGGGACAGCCGGTCGACGCACAGAGCGACGTCTACTCGCTCGGGATCGTGCTCTACGAGCTGCTCGCAGGAGAGGTTCCGTTCCCGGGCGAGAGCTTCGTCGTCATCGCGATGAAGCACGTGCACGAGCCGCCGCCGTCGATCCTCGACAAACGAAGGGATGTTCCGTTACGGGTGGCCGATGCAATCGACCGAGCGCTCGAGAAGGATCCCACCCGCCGCTTTCCGACCATGGCAGCCTTCGCCGCGGAGCTGGAGCAAGCCCTCGTCGAGCTGGACCGGCATGACGACGCGAACGCGACCATGGTCGTGCCGCCGAAGCGCGTCGCGGCACCGCCGCGTACGCGGGTGTCCCGCTGGCCGATCGCGATTGCCATCGTGGCTGTGCTGGCGATCGCGGCAATTGTCGTCGGTTTCCTGACGCTGGGCGGCAACGATCAGGGCGAAGGTTCTGCAGCCCGGCCGCTCCGCGTTCAGGGCCTCATCTCGTACGACCCACCGCCGGGTGACGGCCACGAGCACAACGAGGTTGTCGCGCGAGCGACCGACGGCAACCTGAGCACGTACTGGACAACAGAGCAGTACAACTCGTTCACGAAACCCGGCGTCGGCCTCGTTCTCGACGCCGGCCGTCCCGTGCAGGGCTCGAGGCTTCGCGTACGAACCGACACGCCGGGCTTCACTGCCGTGATCAGGACGGCCAACAGCGAGGCCGGGCCGTTCCGTGTCGCCTCGTCGGCGAAGTCGGTCGGAGCGACGACGAACTTCTCGCTGAAGACGACGACCCCGATGGAGTACTACGTGATCTGGATCACGAGACTGACGCCGGGCCTCGGTCACGCGCATGTGAACGAAGCGCGTCTCTTCGGCACCTAGCTAGTACCTGAGTCTCGAGCGGCGTTCCTTCCGTTCGACGGCGAGGTCGATCAGCCGCTGTAGCAGCTCCTCGTACGGAAGACCTGAGGCCTCGAAGAGCTTCGCGTAGACACTCGTCGCCGTGAAGCCCGGGATCGTGTTCAGCTCGTTGACGACAACACGGTCGCCGTCGATGACGAAGCAATCGACACGCGCCATGCCTTCGCAGTCCGTCACGCGGAACGTCTCGACCGCAACCGTCTGGATGCGCTCGATCACGTCCTCGGACAACGGCGGCGGGATCACGAGCTCCATGCCGCCTTCCTCGTATTTCGAGGCGTAGTCGTACCACTCATGTCCCAGCGGGACGATCTGGCCCGGCAGCGATGCAACCGGCTCGAGGTTTCCCAGCACGCCCACCTCGACCTCGATCCCGTCGAGGAGCTCCTCGATCAGCACCTTCTCGTCGTGCTCGAACGCCACGGTCACCGCAGGCTCGAGCTCGGCTTCGTCGTGCACCTTGCTGATGCCCACCGACGAGCCGAGCCGGGCCGGCTTGACAAAGCACGGAAAGCCGAAGGGGTTCTCGACCGCGTCGCCCGGCCGCAGCGCCACATGACGCGCGACCGCTATGCCGCTGTCGCGGAGCACCTTCTTGAAGAGGTCCTTGTCCATGCAGAGCGCAGAGGCGGCCACCCCTGCGCCGACATACGCGACGCCGGCGAGCTCGAGCAGTCCCTGGACGGTGCCGTCCTCGCCGAATGGGCCGTGGAGGATCGGCAGCACGACGTCGACGGCGCCGAGGGTTGCGGGCGCGTTCGCGGCCGGAACGGGCAGCGTCTCGGCGACGGTGCCGTCGCCGGAGCCGAGCTCCCAACGCCCGTCGCGCCCGATCGCCACGGTCACGACGTCATAGCGGTCGGAGTCGAGTGACTCGAGCACCGAGCGTGCCGACGCAAGCGAGATCTCGTGCTCGGAGGAGCGACCGCCGGCGAGGACGGCGACGCGCAGGCGGCGGGTCACTGACCGTTCGACGGTATCGGCGAGGTCGTGACCTGAACGAATCGCCCTACGGTGATCGTCACGGTCGAGCCCGGTTTCGCCTGCGCCGCGCCGGCGGGCGTCTGCGACTGCACGATCCCGTCCTGGGTCGGGTCGCTCACGTCCTCGGTCTGGATCGAGACGCGGAAACCGGAGGCGCGCAGCTGCTGGACAGCGTCCGCCTGCGCCAGCGTCGTGACATCGGGGACGCTCGTCGTCGTCGGCCCCTTCGACACGCGCAGGGTGATCGTCGCACCTGGCACCTGGAACGTGCCGGCGTCCGGGCTCTGGCTCACGACTGTTCCCTCCGGCTCATCGGATTCGACGTCCGGCCCGCGCGCAACCGCGAAGCCTTTCGCCTGCAGTGCGCTCGAAGCGCTTGCGAACGACGAGCCGATGACCGTCGGCACGATGATCGGCTGAGGCCCCTTCGAGACGCCGACCGTAACGCGGGCGTTCTCCCGGACGGAGGCACCGGCGGTCGGCTTCTGCGAAACGACGGTTCCCTCGTCCTCATCGGAGTTCACCTCGACGACGCGCCACGTGAGGGTCGCGTCGCGGAGAGCAGAGAGAGCGGACGCGAGCGGCTGCCCTACGATCCTCGGCACCTTGGTCTTCTTGGGGCCGAGCGAGGTGTAGATCGTGACGAAGTTCCCCTTCTGCGTGCGGTCTCCCGGCTGGGGGCTCTGTCTGATCACGTACGTCTCGTCGACGGTGTCGCTGTACTGCCGCACCGGCTGCGGGCGCAGGCCGGCCTCCCTGATCTTCTGGACCGCGGCGATCTCACGAATCCCGACGTAGTTGCCGACGGCGACCGTCTTCGTGCCGCTCAGCTGCTGCTGGATCTGGTCGTACAGGAAGTAGCCGCCGACAACGGCCGCGGCGACGAAGAGCAAGGCTACGAGCCACGGCCAGATCGCGCGACGCCGCGGCTCGTCGTAGTCGTAGTAGGCGGCCGGCGGCGCGTAAGGCACCGGTTCCCGCATCGTCGGCACGACCTCGGTCGCGGCCGTCGGGGGCGGCCGGGCGATGATCGCGGTGGCCGCTTCCTCCGTCGCGGGTGAGATCGCCATCCCGCGTGTGATCCGGCGCAGATCGGCATCCATCTCGTCGGCGCTCTGATAGCGCTCCGAGGGATCCTTCGCGAGCGCGCGCATCACGACGAGATCGAGGTCGCGGGGAATCTCGGCGCGCTTCGAGGACGGCGGATCGGGGACGCGGGAGAGATGCTTCATCGCGATCTCGACGGGCGTCTCGCCGCTGAACGGAACGACGCCCGTGAGCAGCTCGTAGAGGACCACGCCGACGGAGTAGAGATCCGAGCTCTGATCCACGGGTGCGCCCTTCGCCTGCTCGGGCGACAGGTACTGGGCGGTGCCGATGATCGAGCCTGCCTCCGTCATCTGGCTCGCGCCGGCGCGCGCGATGCCGAAGTCCGTGACCTTGAGACGGCCCTCGCCGTCGACGAGCACGTTGTGCGGCTTGATGTCGCGGTGGACGATCCCGTGTCGATGCGCGAAGCGGATCGCGGCGAGGATCTGCCGTGCGTAGTCGATCGCGATCTGGATCGGAGCAGGGCCGCGGGCGACGATCAGCTCCTTGAGCGACCGCCCGTCGAGGAACTCCATCGCGATGTAGTACGTCCCCTCGGCTTCGCCGCGGTCGTAGATCGAGACGATGTTCGGGTGTGACAGGCTCGCGGCGTTCTTCGCCTCGCGGCGGAAGCGTTCGACGAACTGGTCGTCGCCGGCATGGCGGTCATCGAGGATCTTGATCGCAACGCGCCGCCCGAGCACCTCGTCCTCGGCCAAATACACGTTCGCCATCCCGCCGGTGCCGAGCTTGCGAACGATCCGATAGCGCCCGTCGAAGAGCTCGTTGATGAGCGTGTCGGAGACGGCCATGACCGGTTTCACTGGGTAGGGATTCGCCCCTACCGCAGCCGCGCCTCCATGACCTGGCGCGCGATCGGAGCCGCGATCGTGCCGCCGAAGCCGTTGAGCTGGTTCTCGACCACGACGGAGAGCGCGATTCGTGGTGCCTCTACCGGCGCGAAGGCCGCAAACCACGTGGTGTGGATGTTGCCGCGCCCGATCTCCGCCGTGCCCGTCTTGCCGGCCACCCGGACGCCCGGGATTTGAGCGGACGTTCCCGTCCCCCCCGTCACGGCGAGCTCCATCATGTGCGTCAGCTCGTCCGCCGTCTGCCGCTTGATCGGCCTTCCGAGCACCTGCGGTCGCGTGCGGACGACGATCCTGCCGCCGGGCGAGACCACGCGCTGGACGAGGTAAGGCTTCATCATCACACCGTGGTTCGCGATCGTCGCGGCGACCATTGCCATCTGCAGCGGCGTCACGAGCAAGCGCTCCTGGCCGAACGCGAGCCGCCCCGGGTCGACTTGTGTCGCGGGATTCGTGGGCTTGAAGAGACGCCCGTGGCTATAGAGGCCACTCGCAACGCGCTCGCTCTCCGGCGTCTCGAGGGGCGGGAGCGAGTAGAAGCCGAACCTTTGTGCATACCGGAGAACGGTTCCCGCACCGAGCGCCTTGCCGACGTTGCAGAAGACGGAGTTGATCGAGTGCTCGAAGCCGGTCGTGAGGTCGACGCTGCCGAACGTCTCGGGCGCCTCGGGATTGCCCGCGTTGCGAACCCGCTGGCCGTACTCGATGCAGTAGCCCGGGTCGAAGAACGGCGAGCTCGGGGTGAAACGTCCGGTGTCGAGGGCCGCAGCCGCCGTCACCATCTTGAACGTCGAGCCGGGCTGATACTTGCCGGCCGTCGCCCGGTTCAGGAGCGACGCGTCGCACGAGAGGCTCGTCCGCGTCGCCTGTCGGAAGCGTTTCTCGATCAGGTTCGGGTTGTAGGTCGGATTCGTCGCGATCGCGAGGATCCGTCCCGTCGACGGCTCGATCGCAACAACGGCGCCGCACTTCCCTTGCAGCAACTTGTGCGCCAGAGCCTGCAAGCCGGGCCTGATCGTCAGAACGAGGTTGTTGCCGGTCACCGTCGCGCCGCGGAGACGGTCGAACGTCGAGCGGACAACCGTGTCGAGGTTGGAGTTCGACGCGGTGAGGAAGTCGTTGTAGGACCGCTCGAGCCCCGTCTGGTTACGCGATTGCGTCGAGTAGCCGACGACGTCCGCGAACAGCGGCCCGCCCGGATAGCGGCGGAAGTAGAGCGTCTGGCCGCCGACGCGCTTGGCGACGTTCGTCGCGAGTACCGTTCGGCCGTCCGCCGCGAAGATCCTGCCGCGCTTGATCGAGAACTGGGCCACGACGCGGATGTCGTTGTCCTGACGCTCGGCCAGGCTTGCGTTCGCCCACGTCTGCCAATACGTCGTCCCGACGATCAGCGCGGCGAGGAGCACGAGGGCGGCGACACCGATCTGCGAAATCTGCTTGTTCACCGAAGAGCCTCACGGTTGGCGCGATTGGACACGAGCAGCAGTCCAGCGAGCAGCAGGAAGTTCGCGACAACGCTCGACCCGCCGTAGGAGACGAACGGCAGCGTGATTCCCGTCAGCGGGATGATCCGAAGGACGCCGCCGACGATGATGAAGGTTTGGAGCGCGAAACCGAACGTGAGGCCAGCCGCGAGCAACTTCGAGAAGCCGTCCTGTGCTAGCAGCGAGATCCGCATGCCGCGCAGCACGAAGATCATGTAGACGAGCAGGAGCGCCGCGACGCCGATGAGACCGAGCTCTTGCGCGAGCGCCGAGTAGATGAAGTCTGTGTTGAGGCTCGGGATGATCGAGCTGCCCTCGACAGTCCGGAACGTCCCTTTGCCGAGACCGGTGCCCGCGTATTGCCCGTTCCCGATCGAGTAGAGCGACTTCACGAGCTGGAAGCTCTGGCAGTTCTGACGCAGCTCGAGGTGGCCGGACAGCGGACAGTAGACCTTGTGCTCGGTCCACGGATGGAGCCAGATCGTGACGCGCTCCCTGACGTGCGGGGTGACTCTCCAGACGCCGATTGCTCCGACGAGGAAAAGCCCGAGCCCGGCGGCGACGTAGCCGATCCGCGCGGTCGCGATGTACAGCATCGCGAGGAAGATCCCGAAGTAGAGCAGGCCGCCGCCGAGGTCGTGCGTCTCGAGCAGGACGAGCATCGCCAGCGCCCAGATCACGAGCAGCGGGCCCCAGTCCTTCAGCCGCCCCTGCGCCAGCACCTCGCGCTTCTCCCGCATGTACCCCGCGAGGAAGACGATCAGCATGATCTTCGCCAGCTCGCCCGGCTGGAACCGCAGACCGCCTACGTGCACCCAGAGGCGCGCACCGTTCACTGTCAACCCGAGCACCGGCAGGATCGGCAGCACGAGCAGCACGATCGCGGTGAGACCGAACAGGTACTTGTACGTCTCGAGCCGCCGGTAGTCGTAACGCAGCAGGAACAAGGCGACGGCGAAGAAGACGACGCCGACGACGATCCACCCCGCCTGCTTGACAGCGTCGTCCGGATTCAGCCGGTAGATCTCGGTGAGCCCGATCGCCGTCAGCAGGCAGACGATCGGCAAGAGATACGGGTCTGCGTACGGCGCGGTGAAGCGGACGACGAGGTGCGCGGCGAGGTACAGGGCGAAGAAGAAGCCTGCGTACGTAAGAGAGGCCGTCGACACGACGTCCTTCCGGGCGATGTACACGCTCGCAAAGCCGATGGCCGTGAGCAGGCCGACGACCACGAGGAAAGCGAGCTCGCGATTCCGGGCGCTCAGAAGACGAACCTCAGGAGGAGGAACAGCACGACCGCCGCCGCGATGAGCAGCACGACGAGCGAGGCGACGACGCGCCGCCGGAGGTGGGGTGAACGAGCGGCCGGCTCCTCTTCCGCCCGCGCCGCCGCCTCCGCCTCGATCTCGTCCACGGACATGACCGCCGTGTCCACGACCGGCACGTCGTCGGACTCGGTGAGGGTGTCCTCCTCGGGCGAAGCAGCCTCGACCGGACGGGCCTGCTCGCGCGTGTCGCCGTCGTTTGCGAGCGGCTCGTCGGCGATCTCGAAGGCGACGACCGTGATGTTGTCCTGGCCGCCGCCGCGGTTCGCCGCTTTGACGAGGGCGCGGAGCGCAGCCTCGATGTCCTTTCTGTTCCGCTTGACGACGGAGAGGATCGATCCCTCCGAGACCATGTCCGTCAGCCCGTCGGAACAGAGGAGGAAGAGGTCGCCCGTCTGCGCCGGCACGGTGAACGTGTCGACGTCGACGTCGGGGTCCGTGCCGAGCGCACGCGTGATCACGGAGCGCTGCGGATGCACCTCGGCCTCCTCGCGCGACAGTCTCCCTGTCTTCAGCAGCTCGTTGACGAGCGAGTGGTCCTCGGTGAGCTGCTCCATGCGCGCGTCGCGGATCAGATACGCGCGCGAGTCGCCGACGTGTCCGAAGGCAACGGATCCTTCCTCGACGAATGCGACGGTGATCGTCGTGCCCATGCCCGACGTGTTGGGATCTGTGCTCGAGCGGTCGTAGACACGTCTGTTCGCCTCCTGGATCAGGTCGACGATGCCTTGCTCGCCGCCGGTCTCCAGGCCGCCCCCTTCGCGCAGCGCCGCGGTGGCGAGGCGCGACGCGATCTCGCCCGCCTGTGCGCCGCCCATCCCGTCCGCGATCGCAAAGAGCGGCGGCTCGACGACGTACGCGTCCTCGTTGCGGCGTCGCTTCCGCCCCGGGTCCGTGACCGCCGCGACGCGACCGATCACGCCTCGAACCTCAGGTCGGTCTCCCCGACTCGAATGACGTCGCCCGGCGCGAGGCGCCGCGGCTGCTCGAGACGCGTCCCGTTCAGGTAGGTGCCGTTCGTGGAGCCGAGATCCTGAACCCAGACGCCGTCCTGACGCGGCTCGAAGCGCGCATGTCGAGCGGACGCGTACTCGTCCGACGCGATGGCGATGTCGTTTCTCAGGCCTCGGCCGATCGTCACCTGCGAAGAGTTGAGCGCAAAGTCCTCGCCCGTATCGAGATCGCCGCTCTTGACTACGACGAGTCGTCCGGTCCGCGAGCCCCGGCGAGAGCTCTGAACGCCGGCGGAGCTGCTCGGAGCCATGATGAAGCTCTCTTGCGGCAACCGAAGGTCACGGCTGGCCGTCCGCACGATTCGCCAGATGAAGAGGTAGAGCAGCACGAGGAAGGCGATCTTGAGGACGAGCAGGACCTCCTCGACCGCCGTGGAGTCGTAGATCATTCGGTTTGGCGCGAGAAGACCACGTCGGTCGACCCGAGGGTGACCTTGTCTCCGTCGCGCAGCTTGGCGCGCTTGACGCGCTTCCCGTTGACCTCGATGCCGTTCGTCGAGGCGAGGTCGACGATCCAGTACGACGTCCCTTCCTGCCGGAGCTCAGCGTGCCGCCGGGACACGTTGGCATCCGAGAGCTGGATGTCGCAGTCGCGCGAGCGGCCGATCACCAGCCGGCGTTGCTTCACCTCGTGCTGCGTGCCGTTGACCGTCAGGCTCACGAGCTCTCGCTCCATTCCGAGCTCCTCGGCGGAGACGGCCTCGGTGGGCGCCACCTTGGGCTTGTAGATCATCGTCGCCCCCGGCTCGACCTCCTCCGCCGGCTCGCCGGCGCGACGGCGTTCCGGTTGCGCCATACGCGTTGCGATGCCGAACTCGCCGACGTCGAGGTCGTCGTCCGTCTCGAAGAGGACGCGAGGCGACGAGACCAGGGCGTAGTCCTCGCGCCGTGCGTGTTCCGAGAGGTACTCCTGCAGCTCTCCGCGGAGACTCTCCTCGTAGCCCTCAAACTGCTCGCGGTCGCCCGGCGAGAGATAGATCGAGTACTCGTTCGGGACGTAGACGCGCGAGACCGAGACGTTGCGGTGGTCGTCCATCTCCTTCGCAAGCTTGCGCGCAAGCTCGACCGGTTGGACGTTCGTCCGGAAGGCGCGTCCGAAGATTCCCTCGAAGAGGGCCTCGATCTTGTGTTCGATGGCGCGGAGAACCATGAGCCGGCAATACCCCGGCAAGCGATGCTAACGCACGACTATGGCGGCACAGGTGGCCCAAACGGCTACCGCAAGCGGTGCGGCGGTCACGCTCGGAACCGGGAGGAGCGCCGTGGTCAGGAAGGCAGCGCCGAGCACCGCCACGGCCCACGGGCCCCGCGAACGGGCGAAGGGCAACGCCACCGCGACGCCCGCTAGCACGAGCGTCTCGACGGCGAGCGCGGGGCTGGACAGGAGTGCGCTCCAGAGCGCTGACCCGACCTCGAACGGATCTCCCACGGCGGCGACGCCGAGATCGTGAGGCGCGGTCGAGCCGTCGAACGGCAACGAGACGCCCCGGAAGCCGGCCACGACTCCGGCCATAAGGACGGCAGCCGCCGTCTGGAGACCGCGCCGCACGGGCGAGCGGATGGCCAGAGCAGCGAGCGGCAGCAGGGCGAGTGCGGCGAGCGGGGCGAGGAGCGGCCCGAGCGAGAAGAAAAGACCAGTTTCGGGCTCTCGCCACGAGACCACGAGCAGGGCGAGGGCAGCCGCAACGTAGAGGACGGCGGCGCCCGCCGCGAGGTTGCCGAGCGGCAGAACGGGCACTGCGAGGGTGAACGCAAGCCCGATGCGAGGCCGGAGGAAGGTCAGCGCCCCCGCGAGGACCGCGAGCGCGAACGACCCGCCCGCGGGATAGAAGGGGATCGCCCAGGCGGTCCAGCCGGAAACGAGCGCCGCAAGGACGGCGGGAACAATCCTCGGCGCCACCGCCGGGATCGCCATCGCCGGGCCACCGCGCCGGGATCGGACCCGCTTCTGTACGGCAAGCCGGAGGGTCGCCGCGAGGGACGCCGCATCCGGCCGCCTCGCTGCGTCGAGATGAAGCGCGCGGTCGACAGCGCGCAGCAGCGACTGCGGGAGGTCCGGCCGGATGGAATGCAGGGGTGCAGCGCCGGACTCGATCGCGCGGGCGGTCTCGAGCAGAGAGCTGTGCCAGAACGGATGGCGCCCGGCGAGGGCCTCCCAGAGCATCACGCCGACGGCCCAGACGTCCGCGGCACCCGTTGTCGTCCCGCCCGCGAGCCGCTCCGGCGCGATGTAGGCGAGCGTTCCCGGCACGTCCCCCTGCGCGGTCAGCGTTTCGGCCTCTTGCATCTTTGCCAGGCCGAAGTCGAGGACGCGCACGGACACCCGCTTCCCTTCCGCGAGCAGCACGTTGGAGGGCTTGATGTCCCGGTGCACGATGCCTCGCCCGTGGGCGTGCGCGAGCGCCTCGAGCACCTGTGCCGCCGCTTCGATTGCAGAGGCGTCGTCGAGCTCGCCGCCTCGGAGCGCCTCCCGGAACGTTCGGCCCGGAATGTATTCGTAGGCGATGTAGACGTGCCTCGAGTCTCGGCCGAAGGCGTACGCCCGCTGGCAGGCAGGGTGTCGCAGCTGCGCGGCCGCCTCGGCTTCGCGTTCTGCGCGTGTCCCCGCCTTACCCTCGCGCGCGACGATCTTGAGCGCTACGTCGAGCCCGTTGCGTTCGTCGCGAGCGAGCCAGACGGAGCCCGATCCGCCGCTGCCGAGCGGCCGGAGCGGGCGGTAGCGGCCGAGCACGAGCTCGCTCTGCTGCGGGGCTGCGGCGGCGTTCGACACGGAAGTCTCTCGTTGGCGCAGGCAGCAGCAAGTCCTTCACCGGCCGCCTCGGCCGATAGTGACGGCGGCTCCGGCTGGTACCGACGGCGGGTTCCGCCGACAGACGGACCGACTAGAGTGAACCCCGCTTCAGGAGGGGAAAACCGGCTTTCTGCCATATGACCGAGCGCGATACCGACATCGAGTTCGACTTCTTCGACGAGCCCGAAACCGAGGAGGCGACGGAGCGCGTGCGGGCGCCGGGCCGTCCTGCGCCCGGCGGCCCACGTCGTCCCATTCGGCCACCGGCCGGGATCATCCCGATGCTCCGGCTGGCAGGGCTGATCGCGTTCCTCATCCTCGCGGCCGTCCTCCTCGTCGTCCTCGTCCGAGGCTGCGCCTCGGACAGCAAGCACGCCAAATACGAGGACTACATCGACGACGTCCGCAGCATCGCGACCGGGTCGGGGCAGATCGGCACGCAGCTGAACCGAACGCTCGCGGCGACGGGGATCAAGGAGAGCCAGCTCGAGACGAGGATCCGCGGCTATGCGGCACAAGAGCAACAGCTGGTCGCACAAGCGCGGGACCTGAACCCGCCGGGGCCGCTCCGCGTCGAGCACGACCACCTGATCGAGGCTCTCCAGCTACGGGCCAGCGGGCTGAGCCGGCTCGCGGACGCGTTCGGACAAACCGCCACATCGAAGAACGCTACGACCGCCGGGCGTTTGCTCGCCGACCAGGCGCGGCTCCTCGTCGCGAGTGACGTGAACTACGACTTCTACTTCAAGGAGCCGACCCAGCAGGAGCTCCAGAACCAGGGAATTCGCGACATCGGCGGAGTGCCGAACTCCACGGTCTTCCTGAATCCCGAGCTGGCGAGCACCGCCGCGATGATGAACGTGTGGCAGCGCGTCCACGGCGCTGCGACAGGCGGGACGCCGACCGGCCTACACGGAAGCGCCCTCGGGTCGGTCACCGCCCTACCGGATGGGAAGCGGCTCACGCCCGGCGGCTCCGCCACCGACAACGAGATCAGCGTCTCGACGGACCTCGCCTTCCAGGTCGCGGTCGACAACTCGGGTGACTCGCAGGAGTTCAACGTCGGCGTGACGCTGACGATCCAGAGGTCGCCGAGGCCGATCGTTCTCAGGCGGACGATCCCGTCGATCAACTCGGGCGAGACAAAGACCGTGACGTTCACGAACATCGAGCTGCCCGCCGACCTCTTCGGCCAGCCGACGACGATCAAGGTCGACATCCGGCCGGTCCCGGGGGAGACGAAGACGGACAACAACTCGGCGGAGTACCCGGTCATCTTCTCGCTCGGCGGCTAGCTGCCTGGATGTCTCTCTCGACCGCGGAGTGGATCGCGATCGGGGCCTGTGTGGTCGCTGCCGTCTCGCTCGTCGTTGCGATTCTCGCCTGGTCCAAGCTGCGAGCCGTTCGGACGGCGCAGCGCGTCCTGCTCGGAGGCGGCAAACAAGATCTCGTCGACTTCGCCGTCTCGTTGCAAGGACGCATCGACGACCTGCATCGTGCGGTCGACGAGGTCGCCGGAGGGCTCTCGCGCGTCGACCGGCGCGTCGACACGGCGGTGTCGAAGACGTCGCTAGTGCGCTACGACGCGTACGAAGGCGCCGGCGGCCACCAGTCTGCGTCGATCGCGTTGCTCAACGCGGCGCGGAGCGGCGTGGTCGTCAGCGCAATCCAGGGACGGGACTACGCGCGGATCTACGTCAAGGAGCTCGACCGTGGCCGGCCGAACGTCGCCCTCTCCCCCGAAGAGGAAGAGGCAGTCGAACGTGCCATGGCGACGTCATAGGTAAATTTCGGGCCGTATGCAGCACGTTCTCGTCCTGAACGCCAGTTACGAGCCGCTGAACGTCACGACGGTCCGGCGGGCGCACGTCCTGGTGTTCAAGGGCAAGGCGGAGGTGATCGAGGAGCTCGCACAGCCCCTCCACTCGGCGTCGGACACATATCCGTGGCCGCACGTGATCCGGCTCGTCGCCTACGTGCGGGTACCACGCGCCGTTCAGCGGAAGATCTCCCGGCGCGCACTCTTCGCGCGCGACGACTGGCGCTGCGTCTACTGTGGGACAACCGCGGGCCGCCTGACGCTCGACCACGTCGTGCCGCGATCACGCGGCGGCGAGTCGGTGTGGGAGAACGTCGTCACCGCCTGCGCGCCGTGCAACCACCAGAAGGGAAACCGCACGCTCGAAGAGGCACGCATGGAGCTGCGTCATCCGCCCAAGGCGCCTGCGCCGGTGCTTTTCATCCGCCTGGCGGCGCCGAAGATCCCGCACGGCTGGCAGCCGTACCTCGCGCACTTCGGCACGGCGACGGCCTAGTTCGAGTCCCGCTCGACGGGAAGATCGAGGTGCTCCCACTCGCTCCACGAGCCGGGATACAGCAGACCGTCGCGCCCTTCAACGTGGAGACGATGCAGGGTCACCGCCGCGGTGACGCCTGAGCCGCAGTAGGCGACGAGCTCCCCCGGCGGCAAGTCGGGGACGGGCTCGTCCCATGGCGCGTTGAGTGCGCCCGGCACGCGACCCGGAATCTTGTCGATCGGGTTCGCCTCGCCGCGCCAGCGGCTCGGTACGCGCGCGTCCACCACGACGAGCTCGGCGGCGCGGGAGAGCAGCTCCTCGGCGTCGATCGTGTCGTCGGTGCGAGGTCGTAGCGTGAGCTCGCGCCGCTCGACCTCGTCCTGGCCGGTCGAAAGTGGCCCGCGCCAGGACTCGAAGTCGATCACCGCGCAGTCGTCATGGCCGAAGTGGCGCAGCAGCCACCAGAGCCGCTCCGCTCCCCCCATGTTGCCGTAGGCGACGACGAACATGCCCTCGCCGATGCCGGCTCGACCCGCAGCAGCGGCGAAGTCCTCAGCCGCCGGCAGAGGATGGCGTCCGCTCCGTCCCGGCGGCGCCGCGAGATCCGTATCGACATCGAGGAAGCTCGCGCCCGGGATGTGCCCCTCGAGGTAGAGCTCGCGCCCGCTCCCGGGCTGAGCGAGGTCCCACCTGCAGTCGACGAACTGGTACTGCGTTGCTTACCAGTTGCCGCCCGGCGACGGTGGAAGCGGGACGGACGCCGGGTGGATGACGTAGACGATGCCGCCGCTCGCCGTCATCCACGCGTCCTCGAACTGCGCGCGGTCGTAGACATGACGGACGCTGGCGTCGTCGGGCGACGCGGGATCGTTGACGATGGGATTGCCTTCTGCCGTGAAGCCAACGATCACCATCAGGTGGCCGTTGGTGCTCTTGAAGAAGAAACCGTCGAGCTTTCCCGAGTTGAAGGCGATCGACGTGACGAGCGGAATCCCCTGCTTGATGAACTGCTCCGCTTCGGCGAGCGAGTGCAGCTGCGTGACCTCGCTCTCGAGCCCGAAGTGGGCTGCGTAGGCAGCATTGAACGGCCAGTTGCCGGCGCCGTCGTAGTGGTAGTCGAAGACGTAGCGCGCGGCATAGTCGACCCACGGGTCTGTCACCGACGGGTAGTCGCCGTACACGTACGCATAATCGGCGGGGCTCGGCCCGCGGCCCCAGTAGGCAAGCACCATCGACGTCGACGTCGGGCTGCACCACGCTTCGCCGCCGTCGTCGAACTGGGGGTACTCGCCCTTGTGGATCTCCTGCGAGTACCGAGGCACGGGCAGCTCGGTCGCCTGCGTCATCGTCGTCGCGCTGGGCGCGTACGGCTTGATCGTGACCGGATCGGACACGACCGCCCCGATGCGAGTGACCCGTGGCGTCACGGTCGTCCCGACCGCGCGATACAGCGTCAGGCGCAGCTGGTACGTGGTCATCGCCTTCTTCGGATAGAAGGTGTCGATAGCGATCGAGCCGTCCTTGTCGCCCTGGCCGCCGACAGAGGTGCGGTGGATATCGCCGTCGCCGTATGCCCAGCGACCCATGACGTACCACTTCGTCGTGTTCCCGTCAGACGCTGCGGCGCGCATCTCGACCTGGATCCACGTGCCGGCAGGCGTGTCGGCGTTCCACGAGGAGACGAGCTCCATGAAGGGGAAGCCCGCCGGCTGCCACTGCGACGTCCACGTCCCGGCCTGGTAGTCGCGGGGGGCGTAGCCGAATGGGTCTGCGTAGGTAATGGTCGTCAGGCCACTGCCGAGAACGAGCGCGCCGCGGTCGAGCTTCGTTCCGGCTGTCGTGCCGGCGGCGAATCCAAAGGCGTGGAACGAGATGGGATACGCCTGCTTCTCGGCAGCCGACGCCGATCCCACGGCAACCATCAAGAGCAGCGCGAAGAGCGCAAGCGTGCCTCGGACCACGGAGGCGATCCTATGACCTCGGTCCGTCGTGGGTCAACCGGCCTGAGCCCGATGTGCCACAGCGAGCAGGTGCGCGCTCGCGCCGATGATCGCGGGCTCCTGCTCGACCGCGCGCGCCATTCGCAGCAGGGTCTCGAAGACGTGCTCGTCGACCGGTGAGTCGGGCCGGCTCCACCCCGGCCCTTCCACGCCGAACAGGGCGTCGAGCACGAACCCGGCGTCCTCGACCTCGCCCTGCAGCTCGTCCGGTCGGTGGAAGTAGGCCGTCGTGAAGAGCTCGACCCGGCGGCCGACCGGCCGATGTTCGCCGCGCTCCAGGTCGGCCTCGACCACGGCCCAGCCGGCTTCGTCCAGCAAGCCGCGCAGGAATCCGTCCAGAAGCGAGGCGAACCGAGAGATCGCCGCAGCGGCGAGCACGCCGCCCGGGCGAAGCACACGCCGAGCCTCGCGAAGCGCGGCCAGGCGCTCCTCACGCTCGAGCAGGTGATAGAGGGGCCCGAGGAGCAACACCGCATCCCACGAGCCGTCCGATTCCTCCAGGCTCCGCGCGTCGCCGACGACGGCGCTGAACCGTCCGCCGGCGAGCTCCGTCGCCTGCTCGACGTGCAGAGGCATCGCGTCCACGAGCCGCACGTCGAAGCCCTGGCCGGCGAGCCACGCCGCGTAGGCGCCCGGTCCGCCGCCGACGTCGAGCACGCGCGCCGGCGGTGCCGGCAACACGCGCGTGAGCAGTTCCTTCGTCCGCTCGAACTCGATCCGTGAATAGCCCTGCGTGAGCCGGTCACGCTCGAGCCCGAGCTCGTAGTAGCCGCGTATGTCTTCGTCCATGCGCCGAAAAGTAAAGGCGAGGACTTGCCGCCGTCCGGATTGTCCTTTACTCTCGATAGCAATGGAACGCGCCGCGACGCCGGGCAGGATTATCTTTACCGTCGTCGTCACGCGCGTCCTTACGCGCTAGCCGGCGTTCCGTTCCTCCGCCGACGCCGGCTAGGTCGCAACAGCAGGCGGAGAGTCCACACTCGAAGAAGGGCGCACATCGTGCAGCCGCCGTTCGACAACCAGCGTCGTGAACGCGACGCCTGCGGCATCGGCTTTCTCGCCGATGCAAGCGGTCGCGCCTCGCGTACGATCGTCGACGGTCTCCTCGAAGGGCTCGCCCGCATGCGCCATCGCGGCGCCGTAGCCGCCGACCGCCGAACGGGTGACGGCGCAGGCCTGCTCCTGCCGCTGCCGCGCATCCTCCTCCCGGCAGCATGGTGCGGCCTGGCGATGGTGTTCAGCCGAGACGACTCGGCGCGGGCGGCCCTCGAGGAAGCATGCGTCGCCGAGGGCCTCGGGCTGGGCGGCTGGCGCGAGGTGCCGACCGTGCCCAAGGTGCTCGGCGAACGCGCACGCGCGACGTTGCCGCGGATCGAGCAGCTCGTGTTGCTGCGGCCCTACGGCGCCTCACTCGACGACGCAGAGGCACGCGCCTACCGCGCGCGGCGCCGGGCAGAAAAGGCACCCGGTCTCTACGTCGCCTCGATGTCCTTCCGCACCGTGACCTACAAGGCGCTGTGCGCCGCCGACCAGCTCGCGGCGTTCTACCCCGACCTTTGCGACCCCGATCTCGCCGTGCCGTTCGGGATCTTCCACCAGCGCTTCGCGACGAATTCCGAACCGTCGTGGGAACGTGCGCAGCCGTTCCGGTTGCTCTGTCACAACGGCGAGATCAACTCGATCGACGGGAACGTCGCCTGGATGCGCGCCCGTGGCCACGAGCTCGAGACCGACGGGTCGGACTCGACGCTGTTGGACAACACCCTCGAGCTGCTGGTTCGCGGCGGACGGGACATTCGCCACGCCGCAGCGATGCTGATCCCGGAGGCGATCGACGCCGACCCGGATCTCGATCCCGACGTCCGCACCTTCTACCGCTACCACTCCACGCTCCTCGAGCCGTGGGACGGCCCTGCTGCGGTCGTCTTCACAGACGGGCGCGTCGTCGGCGCAACCCTGGACCGCAACGGCCTCCGGCCGCTGCGCTACGCGGTCGCCGACGAGCGTCTCGTCGCCTGCGCCTCGGAAGCGGGCGCCCTCACTCTCCCCGAGAGCGCCCGCATCCGGCGCGGCCGGCTCGGCCCCGGCCAGATGCTCGTCGTCGATCCTGCAATCGGGATCGAAGAGAACCGGGCCGTCAAGGAGCGCTTGGCCCGCCGGCGGCCGTACGCTCGTTGGCTTCGCGCCACGGTGCAGCCGCTGGATGCCGGTGTGCCGGTAAAGCCGCCGACGGAAAGCCTGACCGCGCGCCAGGTCGCGGCCGGCTACACACGCGAGGACCTGTCCCTCCTCCTCCGTCCGTCGGCGGCCACCGGTCACGAGCCCACGTCCTCGATGGGCGACGACACGGCGCTGCCGCCGCTCGCGGGACGAGCGCGGCCGGTGACGTCGTACCTCAGGCAGCGGTTCGCGCAGGTCACGAATCCACCGATCGACCACCTGCGCGAGCGCTCGGTCATGTCCCTCCGCACACTGCTCGGCGGGCGACCGCCGCTCGCCGGAGAGCACCCCCGTGCCGCGACGCTGCTGGAGCTGGAGAGCTTCTTCCTCTTCCCGTCGGCCGCGGCCGAGTTGTCCCGCCGAGGGCTCGTGCTCGACGCGACCTTCGACGATCGGGAGGGGCTGCGCAGCGCCTGCGAACGCCTCGCTGAGCGGGCGGCGTCGGCGAGAGCCGACATGCTCGTGCTCGACGACGCCGCGGACCGGACGTCGGTGCCGCCGGTGCTCGCGGTCGGAGCGGTGCACAACGCGCTTGTCGCTTCGGGAACGCGCACGAGAACGTCGATCGTCGTCGTCAGCGACGAGCCGCGCGAGGCGCACGACTTCGCCTGTCTCCTCGGCTACGGCGCGGACGCGATCTGTCCGGTGCTCGCGCTCGAGACGGTCGCGGCGCTCGCCGCCGAAGACAAGCTCGGCGGCGATCACCCGTCACCGGCGGAAGCGCAGCTGCGATTCCGCGAATCGGTCGAAGACGGCGTCCTGAAGATCCTGTCGAAGATGGGCATCGCCGACGTCGCGTCGTATCGCGGCGCCCAGCTGTTCGAGGCGCTCGGCCTCGGTCGAGACGTCGTCGAGCTTTGCCTGACGGGCACGCCCACACGAATCGCGGGCATCGGCTTCGCCGAGCTGGAACGGGAAATCCTCAGCCGCCGCGCCGCCCCGGCAAAGCTAGAGAACCCCGGCTACGTCAAGTTCAGGAAAGGCGGCGAGCAGCATGCGACGAGCCCTCCAGTCGTGGACGCGCTGCAACAGGCGGCGCATGCCCTACGCCGCGGCGACTACGACCGGTTCGCCGCCCTCGTCAACGAGCGGCCGCCGCTCGAGCTCCGTGACCTGCTCGACCTCACGCCCGCCGAGCAGCCGCTCCGCGTCGACGACGTCGAGCCGGCGGAGTTGATCGTCCGCCGCTTCTCGAGCGGCGCGATGTCCCACGGCTCGCTGTCGGCCGAGGCACACGAGACCGTAGCGATCGCGTTCAACCGACTCGGCGCGCGATCGAATTCCGGCGAGGGAGGCGAGGATCCAGAGCGCTTCCGGACCGAGCGGAACTCACGGATCAAGCAAGTGGCCTCGGCCCGCTTCGGCGTGACGCCGGAGTACCTCGCCTTCGCGGACGAGCTCCAGATCAAGATCGCGCAGGGGTCGAAGCCCGGGGAGGGCGGACAGCTCCCGGCTCACAAGGTCACGGCCGAGATCGCGAGAGTGCGGCACACGCAGCCCGGCATCGAGCTGATCTCGCCGCCGCCGCATCACGACATCTATTCGATCGAGGACCTCGCAGAGCTCGTCTTCGACCTGAGAGAGGCGAACCCCGGCGCCGCGATCTCGGTCAAGCTGGTGTCCTCGGAGGGAATCGGCCTCGTCGCGGCCGGCGTGGCGAAGGCCCTCGCCGACGTCATCCACGTCGCCGGCGCCGACGGTGGCACCGGCGCGAGCCCACTCTCGTCGATCAAGCACGCGGGGATGCCGTGGGAGCTCGGCCTCGCCGAGACACAGCGCACGCTGAGCGCCGGCGGTCTCCGGGGCCGCGTGCGGCTGCGCGCCGACGGCGGCTTCAAGACCGGACGTGACGTCATCGTCGCTGCCCTGCTCGGGGCCGACGAGGTGTCGTTCGGGACCGCATTGCTGATTGCCGAGGGCTGCCTGATGGTGCGCTCGTGCCACCTAGACACCTGTCCGGTCGGGATCGCAACGCAGCGACCGGAGCTGCGATCGAAGTTCGCGGCAACACCGGAGGCGGTCGCGGCATTTCTGCTGCAGGTCGCCGAAGAAGTTCGCCGGCACCTCGCCGCCCTCGGTCTCCGCTGCTTCGCCGAGGCCGTCGGTCGTGCCGACTTGCTCCGTCGGCGCGAGACGAACGGCCGCCGCAGCCTGTCACTGGACGTGCGCGAGCTGCTTCGTCCTACTCACGGTGCATACGCAGCCGAGCAGGTCCCGCACGCCGACGGAGGCGAGCTCGGAGCACAACTCGCCGCCGACGCCGCGGCGGTACTCGACGAAGAGCGCATCGTCGACCTCCGCTATGACATCGCGAACCGCGATCGCGCCGTCGGCGCGCGGCTCGGCACGGAAATCGCCCGCCGGTTCGGCGCCGCACCGCCGCCGGGGCGAGTGCGCGCCCGGTTCGAGGGATCGGCTGGGCAGAGCTTCGGCGCCTTCCTGGCGAACGGGGTAGAGCTCGAGGTCGTCGGCGAATGCAACGACTACGTCGCGAAGGGCATGAGCGGCGGACGCGTCGTCGTGCTTCCGAAGCCGAACGATGCGGGGGACGCCGTCCTGCTGGGCAACGCCGTCCTTTACGGAGCGACCGGCGGCGAGCTGTTCTGCACCGGCCGCGCCGGTGAGCGATTCGCAGTTCGCAACTCCGGCGCGACTGCGGTCGTCGAGGGCGTGGGAGATCACGCGTGCGAGTACATGACCGGCGGCATCGTCGCGGTGCTAGGTGACGTCGGGCTGAATGCCGCAGCCGGGATGACCGGAGGCGTTCTCTATGTCTTCGACCCGTCGAACCGGCTGCCGCTCCGGCTCAACTCGCAGCTCGTCGTCGCCGACCGCGGTGCCGAAGAGGAGCTGCGCACGCTGCTCGAGCGACACGTGCGGTACACGGGCTCACGTCGCGCCGCGGCGCTCCTCGAAGACTGGGACGCCGCAGCTCCCCTCTTCTGGCGCGTGTGGCCTCGCGGGATCGAGGTGGCCGCGGAGGCCGACGCCGTCGGCGCCGCCGGTTAGCCGATCCGCAAGTTGTCGACGCGCCTAGCCCGGCGCCGCCTCCGCCGCGGCCGCCGGCGCGATGGGAGCGGGCGCCGCCCGCGCGCGGCCGTGCGCAAGGCCGAGATGCCCGTGCGCCTCCGTGCCGTAGCCTCCGGGGACCGGGATGTAGAACTCCGGATAGCCCCACATGCCGTGCTCGGACACGTCCAGGCCGGCCGTCTCGGTCTCGGGCTCGACGCGGATGCCCCACAGCCGGTGCATCGTCCAGAGCGTCGCGAACGAGGCTGTGAAGGTGAACGCTCCGACCGCCGCGAGGCCGAGCAGCTGAACGCCGAGTTGGTGGAACGAGCCGGTGTAGACGAGGCCGCCGGTGCCGGTTGCGAGGTTCGCTGCGAGGGCGGGCACGGCGAACAGGCCCGTGGCGATCGTCCCCCACACGCCAGACATCCCGTGCACCGCAACCGCGCCGATCGGGTCGTCGATCCCGATCCGCTCGACGAAGAGCACACCTGCAACGGCGATCAGACCGGACACGAGGCCGATGACGACGGCCGCCCACGGCGCGACGAAGCCCGATGCAGCCGTGATCGCGACGAGCGCGGCGAGAACGCCGTTCAACATCATCGAGACGTCCGGCTTGCGCAGGATCAGCCACGCGCTCGCGATTCCTCCGACCGCGCCGGCAGCAGCGGCGAGGTTCGTCGTGAGCGCGACATAGCCGAAGTAGCCGATGCGATCGCCGGACACGACGCCGAGCGTCGAGCCCGGGTTGAAGCCGAACCACCCGAACCAGAGGATGATCGTTCCGAGCACCGCGTACGGCATGTTGTGACCGGGGATTGGGTTCGCGCGTCCGTCGCGGCCGAACTTGCCGATGCGCGGGCCGAGAAGGAGCGCACCTGCGAGTGCGGCAAGCGCTCCCTGGTAGTGGACGACCGTCGAGCCGGCAAAGTCCTGCATCCCCCGGCTGAACAGCCAGCCGCCGGCGTGCCAGATCCAGTGCGACGTGACGGAATAGATCAGCGTGAAGACGACGCCGAACGCGAAGTACACCCAAAGCTTCGCCCTCTCCGCCATTGCGCCCCAGACGATCGCGAGCGAGACGCC
>JBKPMS010000063.1:0-12485 GCA_046732275.1 Actinomycetota bacterium
CTCGCTTCGGCCAGAGCTCATGCCGACAAGGCGAAGGCCATCGTCGGCAGAGACGGCAGCAGCCGGACCTGGCTCGGCGCGAACGCGGCGGCGGCAATGGGCAGGGTCCTGGCCGGCGAGGGCAGATTCCCCGAGGCAGAGCAGGAGCTCGCCTCTGCGGAGCACTTCTTCCGCGACGAGCTCGCAAGCGTTCACCATGCATGGCTCCTGCTCCTCCTCGCCGAGGTTCGTTGTCGTCGCGGTCGACTCGAAGAGGCAGATGCGGCACTTCGTTCGGCTCGCGAAGAGCTCGCCGAGCTTCCCGACAGCGGAACGATCCCCACGCTCGCAGAAGAAATGGAGCGGGAGCTCGAGGCAGCGAGGGCTCGCGCCGGCAACGGCGAGCTGCTCGAGCCCCCGAGCGAGGCCGAGCTCGCAGTGCTGCGGCTGCTGGTCACCGACATGTCTGCGCGCGAGATCGCGCAGCGCCTTTATCTCTCTCCCAACACTGTCCGCTCGCATTCGCGCGCGATCTATCGCAAGCTGGGCGTCAATTCGCGCGGTGATGCCGTCGCACGCGCCGAAGCTCTCGGACTGCTCGCACAAACGGAATCACCTATGTGATCGTCCCGCACCGAAGCTCTTTGCAGCGCAAGGCGCGCGATGCTCACGGGATGCCAGGGCGGGAGTACAGGATTACCCTCGAGGGAGAGCTCAGCGATCGAGCAGGTCGTGCATTCGACGGCATGACCCTCACCCGTGAGGATGGGACGACCGTGTTGTTCGGCCGCATGCGTGACCAGGCCGAGCTCCAGGGCGTTCTGCAACGCGTGTCCGACCTCGGATTGACGCTGCTCAGCGCAACGGCGATCGAAGAGGCAGAGGACCGCTGAGCCGCACGCGCGCCGGTATCGCCTGCTCATGACCGAGGAACTGACGACCGGCGTTCCCGCCGCCGGAAGGGCAGGTCGCGGACGCGCTCCATGACGCGGAGGTGATGAGCAACACGAAGCTCGAACAGCAGCTCGCCGGACAACCCGAAGAAACGCAGGACGAGATCATCCGCATCAACACCGACGCGAGACCTCGTGCACTTCAGATCGCCCTCCTGATCCCGATCCTCGCAGCGCTCGCCGGGCTCCTCGTCTCGTTCGGCATCCTTCGGCTGCCGGACCCGGTGCCGTCGAGCTCCGTCGAAGGGATGGACTGGGGCTGACGCGCCCGCCCGGAATCACCTATGTGAACGTCGCGTCGACCGGCCGCGTCTCCGGTTCCGCGCGAGATCCTTGCCGCGAGGAGGCGGGCGCCTTCCTGCTCGCGTGGAGATGAAAGGAGCCAAGTCATGAGCACCGTCACCGACACCGCTCTCGGGACGCACTCGGAGGTCGGAAAGCTGCGCACGGTGATGGTGCACCGGCCCGACCTCGCGCATGAACGGCTGTCGCCCACGAACTGTCACGAGCTGCTCTTCGACGATGTCATCTGGGTGCGCAGGGCACGGCAGGAGTTCGACGCCTTCGTCGACCTGATGCGCGAGCGCGGAGTCGAGGTTCTGCTTCTCCACGAGCTGCTGGCGAAGACGCTCGAGGACCGCGAAGCGCGTGAGTGGCTGCTGTCTCGCCGCGTTCGCCCGGAGGAAGTGACGCTGATGTTCGCGGAGCCGCTCCACGCGTGGCTGAGCGAGATGCCGGCCGACGAGCTGGCGACGCGCCTGACCGGCGGGGTCACCGTCCAGGAGCTGCCCGACGAGATTCGATCGGCCATCGGGCCGGCGCTGCACTCGACGGACTTCGTCCTGCCTCCGCTCCCGAACCAGCTCTTCACCCGCGACACGAGCGCCTGGCTCTACGGCGGCGTCTCGCTCAACCCGATGTTCTGGCCGGCCCGCCAGCTCGAGACGCTGAACGTCGAGGCGATCTACCGCTTCCACCCCCGTTTCCGCGACGCGGAGTTCAAGATCTGGTTTGGCGGCGCCGATCACGACTGGGGCTCCGCCCGGCTGGAGGGCGGGGACATGATGCCCGCGGGCGACGGCGTCGTGCTGGTCGGCATGGGCGAGCGCAGCACGGCCCGCGCGGTCAGCATCCTCGCCAAGAACCTCTTCGATGCGGGCGCCGCGCGGCTCGTGATCGGCGCGCAGATGCCGCGGGAGCGCGCCGCGATGCACCTCGACACCGTGTTCAGCTTCTGCGACCGCAACGTCGCCACCGTGTACGAGCCGGTCGTCTCCCAGATTCGGCCCATTTTGTTCACGGCGGGCGGCGACTCCGGCGTGCAGGCCGAGGTGTCGGAACGCACCTTTCTCGAGGAGGTGCAGGACGCTCTGGGGCTCGAAGAGCTGAAGCTGGTCACAACCGGCGGCGACGAGTTCGAAGCAGAGCGGAACCAGTGGGACGACGGCAACAACGTCGTCGCGCTCGAGCCGGGCGTCGTCGTCGCCTACGAGCGCAACGAGGCAACCAACGCGAAGCTCGCCAAGGCTGGGATCGAGTTGCTGGCCATCGCCGGCCAGGAGCTCGGCCGCGGACGCGGCGGCGGCCACTGCATGACCTGTCCGATCGTCCGCGAGGCATGAAAGGAGAAGGACAATGAGCACGGTCGTCGATCTTCGTGGCAAGCACCTGCTGAAACTGGCCGACTTCAGTCCCGAGGAGATCACCTATCTGATCGAGCTAGCCGCGGAGTTGAAGGCGGCAAAGGAAGAAGGGCGCGAGGAGCAGAAGCTCGTCGGCAAAGAGATCGCGCTGATCTTCGAGAAGGACTCGACGAGGACGCGCTGCGCCTTCGAGGTCGCCGCCTACGACCAGGGCGCCCACGTCACGTTCATCGGCCCGTCCGGCTCGCACATGGGTCACAAGGAGACGGTGAAGGACACCGCCCGTGTACTCGGCCGAATGTACGACGCGATCGAGTACCGCGGGTTCGGACAGGAGACGGCCGAGGAGCTCGCCCGCTGGGCCGGCGTCCCGATCTACAACGGGCTCACCGACGAGTGGCATCCGACGCAGATCCTGGCCGACTTCCTCACCTTCCGCGAGCACGTTTCGAAGCCGCTGTCAGACGTTGCCTTCTGCTACCTCGGCGATGCGCGTTTCAACATGGCGGACTCGTACCTCGTCGGCGGTGCGAAGCTCGGGATGGACGTCCGCATCGCCAGCCCGAAGTCGCTCTGGCCGCGTGACGAGATCGTCGAGCTCGCGCAATCGGTCGCGGACGAGACAGGCGCAAAGATCACGATCACCGATGACGTCGCCGAGGCAGTGCGCGGCGCCGACGTGCTGCTCACCGACGTCTGGGTCTCGATGGGTGAGCCGGACGAGGTCTGGGCGGAGCGGATCGATCTGCTCAAGCCTTACCAGGTCAATGCGGAGACGATGGCTCTCACCGGCAACCCCGACGTGAAGTTCATGCACTGCCTCCCTGCCTTCCACAACACCGAGACGCAGGTCGGAAAGGAGATCTTCGAGAAGTTCGGAATGGAGTCTCTCGAAGTGACCGAGGAAGTCTTCGAGTCTTCTGCGTCGCTCGTTTGGGATGAGGCGGAGAACCGGCTGCACACGATCAAGGCAGTGATGGTCGCCACGCTCGGAAGCTGACGATGCGGGTCGTTGCGGCACTGGGAGGTAACGCGCTGCTTCGGCGCGGCGAGCCGCTCACCGCGGAGAACCAGCGCGCGAACGCGCGCGTGGCGTGCAAGGCGCTCGCCCCGGTGGCGCTCGAGCACGAGCTCGTCATCTCGCACGGCAACGGCCCCCAGGTCGGCCTCCTGGCGCTGCAGGGCTCTGCGTACACGGAGGTCGAGCCGTATCCGCTCGACCTGCTCGGCGCGCAGACGGAGGGCATGATCGGCTATCTGATTCAGCAAGAGCTCGGGAACGAGCTCCCGTTCGAGAAGCGCCTAGCTTCGCTGCTGACCCTGATCGAGGTCGATCCCGACGATCCCGCCTTCGCCGACCCGACCAAGCCGATCGGCCCGGTCTACGCCCAGGAAGAGTCGGCACGGCTCACAGATGAAAAAGGCTGGATCTTCAAGCCCGACGGCGACAGCTTTCGGCGCGTCGTTCCATCGCCGCTGCCGCAGCGGATCTTCGGGATCGAGCCGGTTGAGTGGCTGCTCGAACACGGCGCGGTCGTCATCTGCGCCGGCGGCGGCGGCATCCCCGTCATGTACACCGACGATCCCGTGCCGGCCGGGCAACGGCTCGTCGGCGTAGAGGCTGTGATCGACAAGGATCTCGCGAGCGCGCTGCTCGCGAGAGACCTTCGTGCGGATGCGCTCGCAATCGTCACCGACGTCGGCGCGGTGTACGCCGACTGGGGGACTCCCGACCAGCGGGCCATCCGACGGGCGACGCCGGAAGCTCTCGCCGAAACGGAGTTCGCCGCCGGCTCGATGGGGCCGAAAGTCCGTGCAGCCTGCTCGTTCGTGGAGCAGACCGGCGGCCTGGCCGCGATCGGCTCGATCTCGGATACGCCGGCGCTGCTTCAGGGGGAAGCCGGGACGATCGTCACGCGCGACGCGTCCGGAATCGAGCTTGCCGCGGTCGCGTAAGGAAGACGCCCCATGGACACGACCACGACCGGCGACTTTCCTCAGCAGGGGGATGGTCGGGGGAGGGACGAGCCGACCACGCCGACCGAGCCCGAGAAGAAGAGCCGGTTCACACTCCCCTCGGCATACACGATCCTGTTCGTGCTCATCGTGCTGGCGGCGATTGCGACGTGGGTCATTCCCGCCGGCGTCTACAACCTGAACGCTTCCGGAGAGCCGATCCCCGGGACCTATCACGAGGTGGCGTCGAAGCCCTCGCGAATCCTCGTGGACTCGCTCACGGCGCCGATCAACGGCCTCTACGGCATCGAGAACTCGAAGGGGAACATCAACTACTACAACTCGGGGACGCTCTTCGGCGCGATCGACATCGCCCTGTTCATCATCGTGATCGGCGGGTTCCTGGGTGTGACGATGAAGACCGGCGCGATTCAGGCCGGAATCGGCACGCTGGTCGAGCGGATGAGAGGGAAGGAGAAGTGGCTGATCCCTGCGCTGATGGCGGTCTTCGCTCTCGGGGGCACGAGTTACGGGATGGCCGAGGAGAGCCTCGCTTTCTACGCCCTGGTGATCACCGTGATGATCGCCGCCGGTTACGACGCGCTGACCGGTGCGGCGGTCGTCCTCCTCGGCTGTGGGATCGGGGTGATCGGCTCGACGGTGAACCCGTTCGCGACGGGAATCGCCTCGGGGATCGCGGGGGTCTCGATCAGCGACGGCCTTCTGGGACGGCTGGTGATCCTCATTGCCGGATTGGCGATCGGGATCTTCTTCGTCCTGCGCTACGCCGAGCGGGTGAAGCGAGATCCTTCGAAGTCAGTCGTCTACGAGCTGAAAGAGGAGAACGAGGCGCGCTTCCGCGCAGAGAGCGAGGCCGGCCCGGTCGCTATGACCGGCACGCAGAAAACGATCCTGGCCGTGTTCGTGCTCGCGTTCGTCGTAATGATCTACGGCGTGATCCCGTGGGAGGACCTTGGGATCCCGTTCCCGACCTGGTGGTGGTGGTTCCCGGAGATGACCGCCTCCTTCCTGTTGTTCGCCATCATCATCGGGCTGATCGCCCGGATGCGGGAAGGCGAGCTGACCTCCACCTTCGTCGACGGCGCCCGCGACCTGCTCGGCGTCGCGCTGATCATCGGCATCGCCCGCGGCATCACCGTGATCATGAACAACGGCCAGATCACCGACACGGTTCTGCACTGGGTCGAGCGTGCGCTCGGTGACACCGGCGAGGCCGGTTTCGCGATCGTGATGTACGCCCTCTTCCTGCCACTGTCGTTCCTGATCCCCTCGTCGTCAGGGCTCGCGACCCTGGCCATGCCGATCACGGCTCCGCTGGCCGGATTCGTGAACGTGCCGGCGTCGCTCGTCGTGACGGCGTACCAGAGCGCTTCGGGCCTGATGAACCTGTTCATTCCGACGTCGGCCGTCGTCATGGGCGGCCTGGCGATCGCCCGTGTTCCCTATGGGACCTACCTGCGCTGGGTCTGGCCGCTCCTCACTGCCCTGGCGGTGCTCACCGTCATCGTTCTCGCTGTCGCGGCGGCTGTTTCATGACGAGAGCAGCGAGCTGATGCGTGACGCCGTTCGATGGCTGATCATCCTCGCGGCCGCGCTCGTGGTGGTCGGTCTGATCGCATACGCGCGCGGACCGAAGCATTACCGCGGGGACGAGATCGGTAGTCACGGCACGAAGGTTGTCGTCGTACACATCGTGCCATGACCTCGATCACGTCCCAGTCGCCGCTATCGGAGGGAGTTGACCTTTCATGACAAGTCTGGCCGAGACGACCACCACCGTTGAGGGCGCCCCCGCCGAGACCGCCTGGCAGGGCCTCTCCGCTGAGGAAGCCTGCGCGAAGCTCGGGGTCGACCAGCAAGCGGGCCTCGACCTTACCGAGGTCGAGCGTCGACGAGCGGAGCATGGCCCGAACAAGCTCGCGGAGGCCAAGAAAGAGCCCGGCTGGCACGCGTTCCTGCGCCAGTACCGGGACCTGATGCAACTCGTGCTGCTCGGCGCCGCCATCGTCAGCATGGCCGCGCTGCAGGAATTCAGCACCGGCCTCGTGATCATCGGTTTAACGGTGCTGAACGCGATCCTCGGCCTCAATCAGGAGGGCAAAGCCGCCGAGAGCGTTGCCGCGCTTCAGAAGATGCTCGTGATCAGGGCTCACGCCCGGCGTGGAGGCCAGCGCGTCGACATCCCGTCGGAGGAGCTCGTCCCCGGTGACATCGTCTCGTTCGAGGCGGGTGACAAGGTTCCCGCGGACGGTCGCCTGCTCGTGGCCGCCACGCTCGAGATCGAGGAGTCCGCCCTGACCGGCGAAAGCGTTCCGGTGCTGAAGTCGGTCGACCCGGTGTCGGGGGAAGACGTCGCGCTCGGCGACCGCGTCGACATGGCCTACATGAACTCGACGGTGACACGCGGTCGCGGAGAGATGGTTGTGACGGCGACGGGGATGTCGACGGAGGTCGGCCAGATCTCCGGCATGCTGAGCCAGGTTCAGCAGGAGAAGACGCCGCTCACCCGTCAGCTCGACCAGTTGACTGTCCTGCTGACGATCATGGCTGCGGCAGCGCTGGCGCTGGTGATCATCATCGGGCTGCTTCGCGGCGAGTCCTTCGACGATCTGTTCTTGATCGGAATCAGCCTCGCGGTTGCGGCGATTCCGACCGGGCTACCTGCGGTCGTCACGACCGTGCTGTCGCTCGGCACGCAAGCGCTGGCGGGAAAAGGGGCGATCGTGAAGCGGCTGCGCTCGGTCGAAACGCTTGGCTCGACGTCCGCGATCTGCTCGGACAAGACCGGAACCCTGACGCTCAACCAGATGACGGTGCGCCAGCTCATCGTCGTCGGGCGGCGATACTCGGTCGAGGGCGAAGGCTATTCGACCGTCGGCAAGATCCTCAGGGTTGCCGGTGAGAGCGACACGTCGCTCGACCCGTTCCTGGAGCCGATGGGGCTCGCGAACGACGCAGCGGTCCACGACGGTGAGATCGTGGGCGACCCGACGGAGGCTGCGCTCGTCGTCCTCGCGGCCAAGGGAGGGCTCGACGTCGACGAGATGCGGCGCGAGTTCCCGCGCGTGGGTGAGGTGCCGTTCGACTCCGACTACAAGTTCATGGCGACGTTCCACGAGATGGAGGCGGATGGGCGGAAGGTCATCCGCTGCTTCGTCAAGGGCGCGCCGGACGTCCTGCTCGCCCGCTCGTCACAGATTCGGGACGCGGATGGTTCGACCGTACCTGTCGAGATCGGGCGAGATCGCGTGCTGGCCGAGAACGACCGCCTCGCCGGCGAAGGGCTTCGCGTGCTCGCCGTCGCGGCGCGAGATCTGGATCCTGCCGCGTTCGATCCCAGCGACGCATTGATCGATGACGTGCAGGGACTGACGCTGCTCGCGCTCGTCGGGATCGTCGATCCGCCGCGCAAAGAGGCGCGCGATGCGATCGCGCGCTGCAAGGAGGCGGGGATTCGCGCCCGCATGATCACGGGCGACCACGCGACGACCGCCGCCGCCATCGCCGCTCAGCTCGGCATCGAGGGCCGGGCATTGACCGGCGCCGAGTTCGCGGCGCTCTCGGACGAGGAGCTGGAGGACCAGGTCGACACGATCGGGGTCGTCGCCCGCGTCGCCCCGGAGGACAAGGTGCGCCTCGTCGAGACCTTGAAGCGGAAGGGCAACGTCGTCGCCATGACCGGCGACGGCGTCAACGACGCACCGGCGCTCAAGCGGGCGGACATCGGCGTTGCGATGGGGATCACCGGCACCGAGGTGACGAAAGAAGCCGGCGACATGATCCTCACCGACGACAACTTCGCGACCATCGTGTCGGCCGTCGAAGGCGGTCGGGGCATCTACGACAACCTGATGAAGTACGTGCGCGTCCAGCTCGTGATGCTGGGCGGATTCATCCTCACCTTCGTCGGTGCGGGGATCTTCGACGTCGCAAACGGCGCGCCGCTGACACCGCTGCAGATCCTGTGGGTCAATTTCGCCGTCGACGTGCTGCTCGCAATCGGGCTGGGGTTCGACGCACCGGTTCCCGGGCTGATGCAACGTCCACCGCGCGACGCAAGCGCGCCGATCGTCGATCGTGCGCTAGGGATTCGACTCGCCGTTGCGAGCGTGGTGATGGCCGGTCTCGCCCTGGGCATCGTCGCGTGGGGGGAGCATCGCTACAGCCTCGTCGTTGCCACGACGATGGGTCTCACGACGCTTTCTCTCATGCACATCGTCGCCGCTCTCGAGGCCCGCGAGCCGACCGGGACGATCTTCGGCCACTACACCTTCGCGAACCGACGGTTCGTACAGCTCATCGGCGCAGCGCTGGTCTTGACGTTTCTTGTCACGGCGCTGTCGCCCCTGCAGCGGATCTTCGACACCGTCTCCCTGACGAGCTCACAGTGGGGGGTCTGCCTGCTCGGCCCCCTCGTGTTCCTTGCGATCGCGGAGCTCGGCAAGCTCCTCGATCGGCGCCGCGGCCACACGCAGCCGGCGTTAGCTCCCGCCGAGGCATAGCACCGTGTGAACGACCAACCTCCCTCAGCGGGGCCGAGGCCGCCGAGCCTGCTCGACGCAATCCTCCCTGTGATCGTGCTCATCGGGCTGATCGCGCTCACGATCGCGCTGTTCGGCATCAGCGCGACCGATGGGCCCCTGCAGGTCGCGTTGCTGCTGAGTGCCGCGTTCGCGAGCCTGATGGCGCTCAAGAACGGCTACACGTCCGCCGCTATCGCCGACGCGGCCATCGGAGGCGTGACCACTGCGATGAGCGCAATCTTCATCCTGCTCGCCGTCGGGGCGTTGATCGGAACCTGGAATATGGCCGGCACGATCCCGACCGTCGTCGACTACGGCGTGCGGTTGCTCAATCCGAGCATCTTCTTTCTGACGACTGCTGTCATCTGCGCCGTCGTCGGCATGGTCACCGGAAGCTCGTGGACAACGGCGGGAACGCTCGGCGTGGCCTTCGTCGGCATGTCCAAGGTCATGGGCCTCTCCGAGGCGGTCGCCGCCGGCGCCGTCATTTGCGGCGCCTACTTCGGCGACAAGATGACCCCGCTCTCGGAGACGACAATTCTCGTGCCGAAGCTCGTAGGCCGCGGCCTCACCACGGGGCAGCACATCCGGAACATGTTCTGGACCGCAGGCCCGGCACTCGGGATCAGCCTCGTCATCTTCCTAGTCCTCGGGCTGACCGCGAAATCCACAGGAGGGGTGAGTGTCGAGGCTGCGCTCGACGTCCTGGACGGCGAGTTCAACATCACCGTGCTGAACCTGTTGCCGCTGGCGCTCCTCGTCGTGTTCACGATCAGAAAGGTGCCGCCGTTCCTCGCGATCCTCGGGTCCGCGCTGTTCGCGGGCATCCTTGCCTGCTTCACGCAGTGGAGCGTCGTGAAGGCGTTCGTGGACGAGCCCGGCCGCAGCGCCGTGGGTATCGGCATCAAGGGGATCTACGCCGCGATGGCGACCGGCTTCGTGAGCAAGAGCGGTAACGCCGCGATCGACACGCTCTTCTCGCGCGGCGGGATGGCGAGCCTTTTGACGACGGTGTGGCTCGTTCTCGCCGCACTCTCCTTCGCCGCCATCATGGAGCACGCCGGCTTTCTCCAGCGGCTGCTCGAGCCCGTCGTGGCGCGCGCACCGACTCGTGGCCGGCTGATCGCAGCCGTCAACGGAAGCGGCGTCGGGCTCAACGTCATCGCGGGCGACCAGTACGTCGCGGACGTGCTCCCTGCCAGGATGTTCCGCGGTGAGTTCGAGCGGCGCGGCCTGGCGCCGCAGGTGCTCTCGCGTGCCGTCGAGGACTCCGGGACTGTGACCTCGGTCCTCGTCCCGTGGAACACCTGCGGCGCCTACATCTCGGGCGTGCTCGGCGTGTCGACGGCGTCGTACTTCCCCTACTGCTTCTTCAACTTCCTGAGCCCGATCCTCGATGTCCTCTACGGGTTCATCGGCTTCAAGGTCCCTTCGGCCGAGCCGAGGGTCCGGCCGCCGGCCGATGGACGAGGCGAGCTCGACGAGGCCCCGGTGAGCGCGCCGTCGCAGTTGACGCCGTGACGCAGGCCTGACCCCGCGGGCCCACCGGCGTCCGGTCCGACGCCCATGCTTCGCGCATGCCGAGAAGACGCGGCCGCTCATGGCTAACGGGGCGTACCGAGCGTGCGGTCGTCAACCGCAGAGTGTTCCCGTACCTCGCGCTCGTCACCCTCGGGCTCGGTCTGCTCGCCGGGTTCGTCGTCACCTTGGTCGACAGAAAAGATTTTCCGACCTTCGGTGACGCGGTCTGGTGGGCGATCGTCACGCTCGGCACCGTGGGCTACGGCGACATCGTCCCGCACACGGCCTGGGGCCGGGTGGTCGGCAGCGTCGTGATCGTGTTCGGGGTGACCTTCATCGCCTTCTTGACCGCCACGGTCACCTCGGCCTTCGTGTCCGCGGCGGAGCAAGAAGCACGCGAAGCGGAACGCCAGCGCGAGGAGGCGTCCGAGCGCGAGATGCGAGAACTTCTCCGCGTCGTGAAGACACAGCTGGACGCGATCGAGGCAAAGCTCGACGGACGCTCGTGACGACTTCTCACTGTGAGCGCGTTGATCGGCGCGCCGAGCGTGCTCGCGAGCGCAGGAGCACGAGCATTTCGGGCGAATACCGCGACCGGCGGGATCGTCTCGTCGAGTGCAGTCAAGGAGGGGAAGATGCCATCGGAAGGGTTCTGGGCCGGCTGGGCGTGGTTCGCCGGCCTACTCATGATCGTGATCGGCTTTCTCGACTTCTTTCAGGGGCTGATCGCGGTCGTCCGCGACAAGTACTACGTGTTGACGCCGTCGCAGGTCATCGTCTTCGACCTCACGACGTGGGGTTGGATCACGCTCATCTGGGGCATCATCGTCGCCCTCGCGGGTTTCGCGCTTCTGGCGGGCCAGAGTTGGGCGCGATGGTTCACGATCGTCGTCGCCACCCTGAACTTCTTCGTTCAGCTCGGCTTCGTCGGCTCGAGTCAGTACCCGCTCTGGGCGCTGCTCGTGCTGACGCTGAACATCGTCGTCCTCTACGCGTTGATCGTGCGCTGGAGTGACATCAGGGAAGCCAACGTCGGGTACTGAGCAGGACACGCAGCGTGGCCGCGCGGCCCTCATGGGCCGCGCGGCCATGGGCGAGCGGCTCGGTGGCTTCATCTACGGGACGATCGTCGTCCTCTCTGTGGTCATCACTGCAGGCAAGGCGTACCCGACCGACCCGGGGCACGTCGCTGCATTGGTCGTCGTGACGATCGTCGTTTTCTGGCTTGCGCACGTGTACTCCCACGGGCTCGCGCACAGCGTCAGCCACGACGAGCATCTTTCGTTTGCGGAGCTCCGCCGGATCGCGCACCGCGAGGCCTCGCTGCTCGAAGCTGCGGTGCCGTCCATCGCCGCACTCCTGGCCGGGGCCGTGGGGTTGATCTCCGAGCAGGCGGCAATCTGGTTGGCGCTTGCGCTCGGGCTGGTCGTGCTCGCCGCGCAAGGATTCTTGTTCGCACGAGCCGAGCGCCTCGCCTGGCTGGGAGCGCTCGCCGTGGTCGCCCTCAACCTCGCCTTCGGCGTCGTGCTGATCGCGCTGAAGATCGTCGTCAGCCACTGACAACACCAGGCTCCCGGGCGCCGGGTTGGGTCGTGGGTATCCGTTGAGCGTAGAAGAGGGCGAGGATTGCGACCACCGCCAGGATTGCCAGCGAGGTGCGAAGGCCGTCGATCCGGGCATCTCGGTAGGCATCGAGGGCCGCCTCGCTCGTCCTGCGGTTGACGCCCGCCTCGTCGAGGGCGGCCTCGAGGTCGGCATCCGACACGAACGGCACGCCGCCGGCGAGCTTCACCTGTGCCTCTGACTTCACACGCGAAGGGATCGCCGAGTTCTGCTGGATGTTCGTGAGAAACGACGACGCGACCGCGGCGATCAGGATCGAGCCGGCG
>JBKPMS010000064.1:0-8850 GCA_046732275.1 Actinomycetota bacterium
GCGGCGTCAGCCGCCCCCGTCGTTTTCGTGACGCGTCATCGGCGCGAATCGGCCCGGAACCGACACGAATCCGAGCGCCTTGTTGCGGTAGCGTGGGCCGCGAGGGTGGTGGGTAGCAGCCCCACCCTGGGAGGGGGAGCGCGCTCGTTCCGCCGGCGGCGAACCTGTCGGGAACTGACGGGTTTGGGTGTAAGGATGTCTTCGTGCTGCGGTTGAACCACATCACCTTCGCCTGCGAGGAGCCTGAGCGAGTGGCCGAGTTCTGGGCTCAGCTGCTCGACGGATACACCGCCGAGCGGAGCGGGTCGACCTACTTCGCGCGCGGGGAGGGCCCAGAGCTCTTCTTCAACCGCATGGACAAGTCTCCGACGATCGAGCTGCCGATCCACCTCGACGTCAACGTTCCCGATCGCGAGGCGGAGCTGGAGCGGCTACTCGGGCTCGGGGCGAAGCTCGTCGAGACGAAGTCGCATGCGATCGGCGACCTGTCCGAGACGTGGACGGTCATGCGAGATCCCGAAGGCAACGGCTTCTGCATCCAGACCCCGCACAACCCGCAGCCCCGGCGCTACATCGGGAACGTCACCTTCTCCTGCGCGGAGCCAAAGCGGCTCGGGTCGTTCTGGGCGACTGCGCTCGGGTGGCCGGACGAGGAGATCGACGCGGGCTTCATCGAGACGCTGCTCGCGGCCGGCATGGACGAGCGTGAGACCGAATCCTTCTACGTCACGCGGGAGACGCCCACGAGTCGGCCACGTTTCCTCTTCCAGCGCCGCGAGAAGTCGCGGCCCTCGTCGTACCCGATCCACCTCGACTTCCGCACGGACGACCGAGAGGCAGAGATCGAACGACTCACCGCGCTCGGCGCCACCATCGAGGACACGAAATCCGACGACGAGCGCACATGGACCGTCATGCGCGACCCGGAGTCCAACCCGTTCTGCGTCGAGTAGCTCCGTCGGACGAGCGCACCACCCAGCCCTCGACACCGGTGCGCATCAACACGTCCTGCGCGCGCGACGGCTCGGTGAGCGCAACGATGCAGCCGCCGAAGCCGCCGCCCGTCATCCGCGCGGCAAGCGCGCCGGCTTCGAGCGCAGCGCCGACGAGCGCGTCGAGCGTCGGCGTCGAGACCTCGTAGTCGTCGCGTAGGCTCGCCTGGCTCGCCGCAAACAGCGGGCCAAGGGCGGCGACGTCACCTCGCTCCAGCGCCGCGACCATCGCGCGCACGCGTTCGTTCTCCGTCTCGACGTGCCGCACGCGCCGTGGATCTCCCGCCTCGAGCTCGCGGCGCCGGTCTGCATATCCCGAGCCCTCGTGCGCATGACGCTCGCCGGAGTCGAGCACGAGGATCGCAACGTCGTCCGGGAGCGGGACCCAGCGATGCTCGAGCGAGCCGCAATCGAGGAGGAGGGCGGACCCGGCGCGCCCGAGCAACGAGGCGGCCTGGTCGAGGATCCCGGACGGGACACCGACGGCCCGTTGTTCGGCGCGCTGGCAGGCGAGCGCCAGCTCCAGCGGCTCGAGCTCGACCTCCGCAACCGCGCAGAGGGCGACCGCCACGCCGACCGAGAATGCTCCGGACGAGCCGAGCCCCGCTCCCTGCGGCAGCGTCGCCTCCACTGCGGCGTTCATCCCGACGGGCGGCCGCCCCAGCGCGGCGAGCTCCTGAGCCACCCCGGCGACGTACCGTCCCCACCCGTCCGGGTCACCCGTTCCATCACCGGCCAGCTCGACGAGCTCGCCGGCTGAGGTGAGGGAGATGCCGTCCGCAGGCTCGACGTCGAGCCGGATCTCGAGGTTGATCGCGATCGGCAGCACGAGGCCGCCCGCATAGTCGGTGTGCTCGCCGATCAGGTTGACGCGTCCAGGCGCTCGGACCCCGATGCTCATGCGATCCTGAGGCTATGTCGCGAGACGGCTTCACGAGGTGAGGATCGCGCTGATCGGCGCCGGCTCGACGGTCTTCGCGAAGACGCTGATCACCGATCTGCTCAGCTTCCCGGCCCTTGCGGAGCGCGCGACTCTCGTTCTCATGGACATCGACCGGGAACGCCTCGAGACGTCAGAGCTGATGGCGCGGAGAGTCGCCGACGCCGCGGGCGTCGACACGAAGATCACCGCGACCCTTGACCGGCGACAAGCCCTCGACGGCGCGGCCTACGTGATCACGATGATGCAGGTTGGGGGTTATCGGCCCGCAACCGTGACCGACTTCGAGGTGCCGAAGCGGTTCGGGTTGCGTCAGACGATCGGCGACACGCTCGGCATCGGCGGAATCATGCGCGCGCTTCGCACCATTCCCGTTCTTCTCGACGTGTGTCGCGACATGGAGGAGCTCTGCCCCCACGCACTGCTCATGCAGTACGTGAACCCGATGGCGATGCTCGGCTGGGCGGTCGCGCGCGCGAGCCCGATCCGAACGATCGGCCTCTGCCACTCGGTCCAAGGGACGGCGCGCGATCTCGCGGCCGACCTCGACATCCCCGCGGACGAGCTCGAGTATCGCTGCGCCGGCATCAACCACCTCGCCTTCTACCTCGAGCTTCGTCATGCCGGCCGAGACGTCTATTCCGATCTGCGCCGGAAGCAGGACGTCCCCGAGTGGAACCGCGTCCGCTACGAAGTGCTTCGGCACTTCGGCTACTTCTGCACGGAGTCATCGGAACATCTCGCCGAGTACGTGCCGTGGTTCATCAAACGGGACCGACCCGATCTCTTGGACGAGTTCAACGTGCCGCTCGACGAATATCCGCGACGCTGCGAGACGCAGCTCGCCGAATGGAACGAGCTGCGTGCGGCGCTCAAGACGGGCGAGCGTCCGGCTGTCGTGGAACGAAGCGACGAATACGGGGCGCGGATCATCCACGCCCTCGAGACCGGGAAGCCCTTCACGTTCAACGGCAACGTCATGAACGACAACCTCGTCGACAACCTGCCGTACTGCTGTGTGGAGGTTCCCTGCATCGCCGACGGCACCGGCATCGCGCCGCAAGCCGTGGGCGCGCTCCCCCCGCAGCTGGCGGCGCTGATCCAGACGAACATCACCGTTCAGAGCCTCACGGTCGAGGCGGCACTCACCGGCAGCCGGGACCACGTCTACCACGCGGCGATGCTCGACCCACACACGGCCGCGGAGCTCTCGCTGGGCGAGATCCGCGAGCTCGTCGACCTGCTGCTCGAGGCGCACGGGCGTCTCGTACCGGCACTCGACTAGCGCTCGTTACGATGCGCCGATGGTCCAGAAGTACGTCCTTTCCGAGCTCGAGTCGGGCGAACGCGTGATCTCCGAGCGCGTTCCCAGCGTCCGCTCGGTGGCGCTCGGGTTCTGGATCGGCGCCGGTTCCCGCGACGAGACCGAGGCGAAGGCGGGCGTGTCGCACTTCATCGAGCATCTCCTGTTCAAGGGGTCGAGTGCGTATACCGCGCAACAGATCGCGGAGATCTTCGACGGGCTCGGCGGCGAGCTGAATGCCGCGACGTCGCGGGAGCACACGATGGTGTACGCGCGCGTTCCGGACGCCCATGTGCAGACCGCGCTGAACGTGATCACCGACATGGTCTTCGCGCCGGCCTTCGCCGACCTGGACGCTGAGCGCGAGGTCGTGCTCGAGGAGATCGCCATGTACGAGGACACGCCGCAGGAGCTCGTCCACGACCTTTTCTCCGAAGCCGTGTTCGGGCGGCACGCACTCGGCCGCCCGGTGATCGGAACGGCCGACGTGATCTCCTCGATCACGCGACGCGTGATCACGACCTATCACCGCCAGATGTACGCGGGTGGGAACGTCGTCATCGCCGCCGCCGGGAACATCGAGCACAACAAGCTCGTCCGCATGCTGCAGCGGGCGCAGAGCCAGCAGCGAGCGCAAACGGGCGGGCCGAGGGTGCGCCGACCGCTGGTGAAGGCTCCGCCGCCCGGCTTCCGGTTCACGAAGAAGGACACCGAGCAGTACCACGTGTGCGTGGGAGCCCCCGGAATCGCACGTTCCGATCGCCGCCGCTTTGCGGCCTCCATCCTCGACGCGATCCTCGGCGGCTCGGCTTCTTCGCGTCTCTTCCAGGAGATCCGCGAGAAGCGCGGCATGGCGTACTCGGTCTATTCGTTCGCATCGCAGTACACGGATACAGGGCTCGTCGGCATCTACGTGGGCACGCGCGAGGAAAACCTCGGGCCGTGCGTCGAGATCGCCGCGGAGCAGCTCGCGGACATCGCCGCCGGCAACCTTCGGCCGGAGGAAGTCTCGCGCGCGAAGGAGAACCTGAAAGGCCGGATCATGCTCTCCATGGAGTCGACGTCGAACCGGATGAGCCGGCTCGGCAAGTCGCTGATCACCGACACGGAGTTGCTCTCGTTCGAGCGGATCATCGCGGAGATCGAGGCCGTCGAGCCCGACGAGGTCTCGGAGCTAGCCGGTCTCCTGTTCACGCCCGAGCGGCTCTCGATCTCCGGCATCGGTCCGAGTGAACGGGCGTTCAGGGCCGCGGCTCGGCGAATCAATCCAGCCGTGCTCGCGCGGGCTGCGTGAAGCTTGCCCTCAACGGGCGCGGAGGAAAGGTCGGCCGCGTCCTCGTGCCGGCGCTCGAGGCGAACGGGCACAAGCTCGTCGACCTCGATTCGGCCGAGGCCATGATCGACTTCACCACCCCTGAAGCCGTGGAGGGAAACGTCGCCGCGGCGCTCGAACAGGGCGTGCCCTGTGTGATCGGGACGACCGGCTTCGATCAGATGCGCGTCGATGTGCTGGCCCGAGACCGGGGCCTCGCCTGCTTCCACGCGCCGAACTTCGCCCTCGGCGCGGTGCTGATGATGCGGTTTGCAAAGGAAGCCGCCGCGCACATGCCCCGCGCGGAGATCGTCGAGCTGCACAACGAGGCGAAGCGGGACGCGCCGTCCGGCACCGCGAAAGCGACCGCAGCACTGCTGGGAGACACGCCGGCGATTCACTCGGTGCGGTTACCCGGCCTGGTGGCGCACCAGGAGGTTCTCTTCGGCGGCGAGGGGCAGCTTCTGACGATCCGCCACGACACATACTCGCGCGAGGCGTTCGTACCGGGCGTCGTGCTCGCGCTCGACAAGCTGCGGGCGCTGCCGCCGGGCCTCACAGTCGGTCTGGAGACGTTGCTCTGAACGAGATCTCGCGCGTCACCGGCGCCGACCTCGCGGACCTGCTGCCGCTTCTTCGCGCGTACTGCGACTTCTACGACGTGACGCCGTCCGACACGGCTCTGCTCGACCTCTGCGAAGCCCTCATTGCCGACCCGGAGCACGAAGGCGTCCAGCTCATCGCACGCGATCAGAGCGGAGCCGCCGTCGGCTTCGCGACCGTCTACTGGTGCTGGGGCACGCTGGACCCGGCCCGCATCGGCATCATGAACGACCTCTACGTCACCGCGGCCGCGCGTGGAACCGGTCTCGCCGAGGAACTGATCAACGCCTGCCTCGAGGAGTCGCGACGGCACGGCGCGAAGCATCTGACATGGCAGACGGCGAAGGACAACGTGCGGGCCCAGCGTGTGTACGAACGTGTCGGTGCGACGCGCGAGGAGTGGATCGACTACTCGCTCCCGGCATCCTCGTAGGCGAACGACTTCGCGAAGCGCTTGCCGGTCTCTTCGAACCCGACATGCCGGTAGAACTCATGCGCGTCCTCGCGGCGGGCGGCCGTCGTGACAAAGAGGAGCTCGCAACGGCGCGCACGGGCCTCGGCTTCCATCGCCTCGACGAGGGCGCGGCCGACGCTTCCACCGCGATGTGCTTCGTCCACGACGAGCGCGGCAAGCTTTGCGGCCGGCCGCTCGTATTCGAGCGTAGGGGAGACGTGGAGCTGGGCGAGCCCGACAACCGCGCCGTCCAGCTCAGCGACGACGACGCGATCGCCGACGATTCGCAGGCGCTCGAGCCGCTGTTCGAGAGACGTACCGGTCGTCGGATAGCCGAGCTGGCCGAGCAATGCCGCGATGCGTTCGGCATCGCGCGCCTCCGCATCCCGAATTCTGACATCCACCCGGTCTAGACTATGCAGCCGTGCTGGGCGAGGTCCTGACCGCGATCGTCACGCCGTTCAAGGCGGACGGGACGGTCGACTTCGACCGTTTCCGCGGGCTGGCGCAGCACCTCGTTGCGAACGGGTCGGACGGCGTGGTCGTCGCCGGCAGCACCGGCGAGAGCCCAACGCTGACGGACGACGAGCGCCTTGAGCTCTTCCGCGTCGCCGTCGACGCCCTCGCGGGCCGCGGCACCGTCGTCGCGGGAACCGGCACGTATTCGACGGCTCACTCCGTTCATCTGACCCGGGAAGCCCACGACGCGGGGGTCGACGGCTTCCTGGTCGTCGCGCCGTACTACAACAAGCCGCCGCCGCGCGGAATCGTGGAGCATTTCCGGGCGGTCGCCGATGTCAGCGACCGGCCGGTCGTCGTCTACAACATCCCGAGCCGCGTCGTCATCAACATCGAGCCGGAGACGATCGCCGAGCTGGCCGAGATTCCGACGGTGCAGGCCGTGAAGCAGGCGAACGACGACCTCGACCAGGCGCGCCGGATCGTCTCCGAGACCGGTCTCGACCTCTACGCCGGGGACGACAACCTCATCTTCCCGTTCCTCGAGCTAGGCGGGATCGGCGGTATCTGCGTGCACACGCACGTCGCCGGACCGCAGGTGAAGGAGCTGGTCCGCGCCTTCCGCGACGGCGACGTCGAGACGGCGCGCCGCCTGAACCACGAGCTCGAGCCGACCTACGACCTGCTCAAGGTGCAGACGAACCCGATCGCGATCAAGGCTGCGCTCAACCTGCTCGGGCACGACGTTGGCGGACTGCGGCTGCCGCTCGTGGAGGCGAACGACGACGAGATCGCACGCGTCCGCGACTGTCTCGAGCGGCTCGGCACGCTCAGCCCCGCCGCGGCCTAGCTTCAACGCATCCGGTCGCTGAGGCTCTCCGCGAGCAGGCCCGATCCCCGGCTTAGACTTCCGTTCCGATGCCCGGAACCTGCATGATCGTCGCCCTTGGCGGCCTCGGCGAGGTCGGCAAGAACATGACCGTCTACGAGTCGGAGGGCTCGATCGTCGTCGTCGACGCGGGCCTCGCATTCCCGCGCGACGAGCACCTCGGCGTCGACCTCGTGCTCCCGGACTTCAGCTACCTGCGGGACCGGGCCGACGCGATCCGCGCCGTGATCCTCACGCACGGGCACGAGGACCACGTTGGCGCACTGCCCTACCTGATGCGCGAGGTGCGCGTACCGGAGGTCTGGGCGACCCGGCTCACGCTCGGGCTCGTCAAGTCGAAGCTCGACGAGCACGGGCTGCTGCGCGCCGCCGAGTTGCTCGAGGTGCATCCGGACGACCCGCCGCGCGACGTCGGCCCGTTCCGCATCGAGCTCGTGCGGATGGCGCACTCGATCCCGGACTCGGTCGCGATCGTGCTCGAGACACCGGGCGGCCGCGTCGTGCACACGGGCGACTACAAGCTCGACCACACTCCCGTGGACGGCCTCAGGACCGATGTCGGCCGCCTCGCGGAGCTCGGCAATCGCGGTGTCGATCTGCTCCTCGGCGACTCGACCAATGCGGAGCGGCCCGGATTCACGCCTTCGGAGCGGATCGTCGGCGAGGCGTTCCGGCAGATCTTCCCACTCCGCCAGGGCCGCATCCTCGTCTCGTCCTTCGCCTCGAATGTGCATCGAATGCAACAAGCGATCGACGTGGCGGTCACGCAGGGCCGCAAGGTGTGCATCATCGGACGCTCGATGCGGAAGAGCGCGAACATCGCCCGCAATCTCGGCTACATGAATGTGGCCGAGGGCACACTCGTCCGTCCGCCGGAGCTGGAGGAGCTGGCGCCGCACGAGCAGCTGATTCTCTGTACGGGCAGCCAGGGCGAGCCGTTGTCGGCGCTGACGCGGATCGCGTACAACGACCATCCCGCACTGCATGTCGAGCGCGGCGACACAGTGATCATCTCGGCGAAGCCCGTCCCGGGAAACGAGCTGCGCGTCCACGACACGATCAACCAGCTCGCAAAGTCGGGGGCCGAGGTGCTGCACCAGGAAATCGCCCCTGTCCACGTCTCCGGCCATGCCTGCGCGGAAGAGCTCCGCACGCTCTTGTCGCTGCTGCGGCCGCGCGCCGTCATGCCGGTGCACGGGGAGTTCCGCATGCAGGCCGCTCACGCGCAGCTCGCGCGCGACTCCGGAGTGCCGGCAAACGCGATCGTCCTCGCGGAGAACGGATCGGTTGTAGAGCTCTCCGCCGAAGGGGCACGAATCGTCGGCGAGGTGGAAACCGGGATGGCGTTCGTCGACGGGTTGGGCGTCGGTGACGTTCACGACGTCGCGCTCCGCGACCGACGTCGTCTCTCGGAGGATGGCGTTCTCATCGTCGTCGCGACGCTGGCCTCCTCGAACGGCGGCTCCGCCGGCCCGCCCGAGCTGATCGCGCGAGGCTTCGGGGACGGTTCTGGTGGGCTGCTCGACGAGCTACGCGACGAGGCCGCACGCGTCCTGGAGCGGTGCCTCCGCGATCAGATCAGCGAGATCAAGCTCTTGCAGGAGCACTTGCATGACGAGCTCGGGCAACTCGTGTACGACCGAACGCATCGACGGCCGATGATCCTGCCGGTGGTCGTGGAGGTCTGATGTCGTCGATTCGAGCTAGAGACCCGGGCTGGGCCGACATCCTCCACGACAATGCCGTCGAGTGGGCGACCGCGCGGCGCCTCGTCGGGCAGTTGGCGGCGTGCGAGGCGGCGGCACTTGCGTTCTGCCGTCTATTGGAGCGCTGGGCCCGCGGCGACGCATCGCCGTCGACGGCGGGCGCGCGGCAAGCTGCGCTGCGCCATGCGGCCG
>JBKPMS010000065.1:0-12299 GCA_046732275.1 Actinomycetota bacterium
CCGAGGGCCAACGTGTTGGGTCAGACCCGGACGGTCGCATGGGGACATGGTTCTTTCCGACTGGGGCACGTCGGGTTGGGACACGTTGACAGCGGCGGAAACGGACGTGTCGTTGCACATTCGTTTCACTTTCGGCGCGAATGTGTCGGGGTCGCACGCAACACCGCGCCGTTCGCGCCGGGAGCGGACCAATGACCGGGCGGAGTTAGTTCAGCCGCTCGACCAGCATCGCCATTCCCTGGCCCCCGCCGACGCACATCGTCTCCAGGCCGATCGTGCCGTCGAGCGTCTGCAGGTCGTTCAGCAGCGTGCACATGATCCGCGCGCCGGTCATGCCGTACGGATGGCCGAGCGCGATCGCTCCGCCGTGTGGGTTCAGCTTCTCGCCGAACGGATCGACGCCGAGCTCTCGGCACACCGGGAGCACCTGCGCCGCGAAGGCCTCGTTGAGCTCCATCACGTCGACGTCGTCGATCGTCATCGAGGCCTGCGCCAGCACCTTGCGCACTGCCTCGATCGGGCCGACGCCCATGATCTCGGGCGCAACACCCGAGACCGACGACGCGATGATGCGCGCACGGGGACGGATCCCGAGCTCGCCCGCCCGCGTGTCGCTCATGACCACGACGGCGGCCGCGCCGTCGTTAAGCGGGCACGAGTTGCCGGCCGTCACCTTGCCGTCCGGCTTGAAGGCGGGCTCCAGCCCGGCCAGCCGCTCGAACGTGGAATCCCGTCGCGGCCCGTCGTCCCGGGCAACGCCGTCCCACCGAGTGACCTCCCGGTCGAAGAACCCGGAGTCCTGCGCGGCGACCGCACGCTCCTGCGATCGCTGTGCAAAGCGGTCCATGTCCTCGCGCGAGACGTTCCAGCGCTCCGCCACATTCTCCGCCGTCAGGCCCATCGGGATGTACACGTTCGCGATCGGAGCGTCGTCGCCGAACAACTTGGGATGCAGCTCCTCGGCGTCCTTGGGATAGCCGTCGACCTGCGTGATCGACTCGACGCCTGCCGCGACGAACGCATCACCCTCGCCCGCCCGCACGCCATGAAAGGCCATCCTGATCGTCTGCAGGCTCGACGCGCAGAACCTGTTCACCGTCGTCCCGGGAACGGTCTCCGGCAATCCCGCAAGGAGCGCCGCGCGCCGCGCGAGGTTCATCCCCTGCCTCTCCTGCGGGAAGCCGCAGCCAACCATCACGTCGACGATCTCGGCGCGGTCGAGCTCGGGAACCTCGCCGAGCGCGGCGTCGATCGCAAACGCGACGAGGTCGTCCGGCCGGGCGTCGACCAGGGATCCCTTCCGGGCGCGCCCGATCGGCGTCCGCGCGGCAGCGACGATGACCGCCTCAGGCATCGGGAGCTCCCGTCGCCATGTACACGACCTCTCCGACGAGGGCCGGCTTCTCCTTCCCTTCGATCTCGACCTGCACGCCGACGTACCAGACGACGCTCGGCCCGCGGCGTTCCGACCGTGCGAGCTTCGCGTGCAGCCGCACGCGCGAGCCGGACGGCACGGGGCTCGTGAAGCGAATCTTCTCGGTGCCGTAGTTCACGCCCATGACGGCGTCGCTCACGGAGACGATCTCGCTAAGCATCATCGGGAGCATCGACAGCGTTAGGTAGCCATGCGCGACGGTCGTCCCGAACGGGCCGTTCGCAGCGGCGTCCGGATCGACATGGATCCACTGATGGTCGCCGGTCGCTTCGGCGAACTGGTTGATCTGCTCCTGCGCGATCTCGTGCCAGGAACTCGTCCCTAGCTCGACGTCGCTCGATTGCTCGAGCTCGGCCAATGTCATCGTCGTGCTCATGTTGCTCTCACACCTCCTCGTTCGAGGTCCAGCCTTGCGCGGAGCGCTTTTCGATCCGCCTTCCCGACAGGTGTCAGCGGCAGCTGGTCCACGATGTGGATCTCACGCGGATACTTGTAGCCGCCGAGGCGTTGCCGGCCGAAGGTGACGAGCTCTTCCTCCCCGATGTCGTCGCTCACAGTGACGAAGGCGACCACCTCCTCGCCGTGCACCTCGTCGGGCCGCCCGAGGACGCACGCGGTCGCCACCGCAGCGTGCTCGAGCAGCGCTTCCTCGACGTCACGCGGGAAGACGTTAAAGCCGCCGCGGATGATCAGATCCTTCTTCCGGTCGACGACCGTGAGGTAGCCGTCGTCGTCGAGCCGGCCCATGTCGCCCGTGTGGAGCCAGCCGTCGCGGATGGTCTCGGCCGTGAGCTCGGGCGCCTTCCAGTAGCCGGCCATGACGAGCCCCGAGCACACGCAGATCTCGCCGTCGACGATGCGCACCTCAGTGCCGGCAACGGGCGGGCCGACGGTGCCCGGCCTGGTGCGTCCGGGCGGGTTCGTCGAGACGAGCCCCGATGTCTCGGTCAGCCCGTAGCCCTCACGGATCACGACGCCGGGGACGCGCCGCACGAATTCCTCCAGCGCGCCTTGTGCTAGCGGGGCGGCACCGGATGCGACGTAGCGAAGCGCGGACAGGTCGTACTCCTCGAGGGGCTGTGCGAGCAGCATGTAGAGCATCGACGGGACGACGGGCGCGATCTGGACGTGATGCTCGGAGACGAGGCGCAGCCATGACTCCGGGTCGAACCAGCGCATCAGGACGCTGCGCGGCCGTCCGGGGTGGTGGAGGGCGACGTTCAGCACGAGCAGGCCGTACGAATGCGCAAGCGGGAGGGACGTGAGCGAACGCTCGATCCCCGGGACGTGACCGGCCTCGTGGCCACTGCGGCCGGCTTCCCAGAGATTCGCGTGTGTCAGCATCACGCCCTTGGCGCGGCCGGTCGTGCCGCCCGTGTACACGAGCGCCGCGAGATCCGTCTCGACGCGCGGCACGATCGCCGCCTCTTCGTCGCGCTCGAGCGCCGTCAGGTCATCGATGACGGGCACTCCGCCGGCCGCGGTCCGCGCGAGCTCACCGAAGGTCGGGGACGTGAGCACGAGGGACGGCGAGGCGTCGGCGACCAGCCGCGCCAGCTCGTCGGCGCTCAAGAGGAAGATCGCCGGGGTCGCGACCGCGCCTGCACGCCAGATCGCGTAGTAGGCGACCGCGACATCCGGCGAGTTCTCCATCAACACGACGACCCGTTCGCCCGCCTTCACACCCTCGGCGGTGAGCCCGGCAGCCACGCGACCCGCGCGCGCGAAGAGCGTTCCCGAGCTCAGCCACTCACCCTCGAAAAAGAGAGCCGGATAGTCGCCCCGCCGCTCGAAGACCTCCTCGGCGAGCCGCGCCAGGTTGCGCGGGCCGGCGCTCGTCACAGCGTTCGCAGCGATTGCCCACCGGCCTCTTGCATCGACGCGAGCATCCCCGCCGGTGCGGCCCCTTCCGGAAAGCGTTCGCGCAGCGCGCCGAGCAGCTCGTCGGCGTCCCAGCGATCGTCGCTCGCAAAAAGGTCGCCGGCCTCCCAGCCGCGCAACACGTTCACAGCGCCGCCGTAGACGAAGAAGACCTGTCCGGTGATGTCCTGCGCCTCGTCGGCCGCAAGCGCGACGACGACCGGAGAGTTGTTCGCCGGATCGGCCGGATCGAAGCCGCCGTCCGGATGCGGGATTTCGCCGAACGCTGCCTCGGTCATCCGGGTCCTCGCGTTCGGCGCGAGACAGTTCACCGTCACGCCATAACGGCCGAGCTCCTGCGCGGCAATCAGCGTGAAGCCGACGATGCCGGCCTTGGCGGCGCCGTAATTTGCCTGTCCGACATTGCCGAAGACCCCTGACGGGCTCGACGTGTTGATGACGCGCGCGCGAACCTCCTCACCCGCCTTCGAGCGGTCGCGCCAGTACGACGCCGCGTGCCGCGTGGGTGCGAAGTGGCCCTTCAGGTGAACCTGGATCACGGCGTCCCACTCGGTTTCCTCCATGTTCACGAGCATGCGGTCGCGGAGGATGCCTGCGTTGTTGACGAGGATGTCGAGCCGCCCGAACGCGTCGATCGCGTGCTCGACCATACGCCTCGCGCCTTCGAAATCTGCGACGTTCTCGCCGTTCGCGACCGCCTCACCGCCTGCCGACGTGATCTCGTCGACGACCTGCTCTGCAGGGGACTCGCCGGCGGCGTCTCCGGCGAGCGACACCCCGAGGTCGTTCACCACGATCCACGCCCCGGCGCGCGCGAGCGCAAGCGCATGCTCGCGGCCGATGCCGCGTCCTGCGCCGGTGACGATTGCGACCTTCCCGTCGAGGTTCGGCATGACTCCTCCTAAGTGAACGCGCTTTCTCCGGTCAGTGCGCGGCCGATGATGAGCTTCTGGATCTGACTCGTTCCCTCATACAGCGTCGTCACGCGTGCGTCTCGAAGGTACTTGCCGACGGGATACTCGTCGACGTAGCCGTAGCCGCCGTGAATCTGGACCGCGGCATTCGCCGCCCGCACGGCGACCTCGCTCGCGTAGTACTTCGCGACTGACGACTCCAGCGTGTGGCGCTCTCCACGGTCGGCGAGCGACGCCGCCTTCCACGCCAGCAGACGCGCCGCCTCGAGCTCCACCGCCATGTCGGCGAGGAGCTCCTGCACGAGCTGGAACGACGAGATCTGCTTGCCGAACTGCCGGCGCTCGCCGGCATATCTCAGACACGCGTCGAGGCAGCCCGCGGCGATGCCGACGCAGCCGGCCGCCAGCGAGATCCGGCCGTTGTCGAGCGCGGACATCGCCACCTTGAAGCCGTCGCCTTCTCCGCCGAGCCGATTCGCATCGGGCACGCGGACGCCGTCGAGCACGAGCTCCGCGGTGTCCTGCGCGCGTAACCCGAGCTTGCCTTTGATCTGCTTAGCCGAGAACCCCGCCGCCGACGTCGGCACGAGGAAGCAGGTCAGCCCGCGCGCGCCTTCTTCGCCGGTCCGCGCGAAGACGAGCGCGAGCCCGGCCCAGCTGCCTAGCGTGATGAAGATCTTCGATCCCGAGAGCTTCCAGTCGTCGCCGTCCCGCTCGGCCCGTGTGACCAGGCTCCCCGGATCCGAGCCCGCGCCCGGCTCGGTCAGCGCGTAACAGCCGAGCGCGTCTCCGGAGGCGAGCTTCGGCAGCCACTCGCGCTGCTGCTCACCGGTGCCCCACTTGACGATCGTCTTGCCGACGAGGCCGAGGTTGACGGAGACGATTCCGCGAACGGAGGAATCGGCCCGCCCGAGCTCCTCCATCAGCAGGCAATAGGAGATCGTGTCGAGGCCCATGCCGCCGTGCTCCTCCGGCAGCGTCGCCCCGAGGTAGCCGGTCGACGCGAGCTTCGAGACGATCGAACGGTCGAGCTCTTCTGCGCGATCCCAGTCGCGAGCATGCGGGACGATCTCGCGCTCGCAGAACTCGCGGGCCGAGTCGCGGATCAGCTCCTGCTCGGGGGTGAGGGAGAAGTCCAACCGTTGGGGAGTGGGGCCGGCGCGGGCCGGCCCCACCACACTGCCCGTCAGCGGCCCTTGATCAGCGGGCCGAACTCCTGGAAGACCCCATTGGTGTAGCGGGTCAGCTTGATCTGCGAGATCGGGAAGTGATCCGTCCTGCTCGTCTTCTCCCTGATCCCCTTGATCATGTACGGGTTGACCCAGTTGATCTTCTGCGTGGCCCTGATCAACGACTCCCGAGTCGGGTTCTTCCCCGCCAGGTAGAGCAGCTTGACCACGTCGTACGCCTTCGCCATCCCGTAGAAGTAGAAAGTGTTCTTCGGGTCGGCGTCGTTCGGGCCGAAGCGCGCCAGCAACGACTGGTACCGCTTCACGATCGGGTCGTTCGCGTACTTCGGCGCGTCGTTGTTCTTCAGGTAGCCGGAGCTGATCGCGCCGTTCACGTATTGAGGGCCCGCCGATGTGGCCGCGGCCTTCATCACCGTGTCGATCGCGGCGACCGAGTTGATCACGATCGTGTCCGGCTTCCAGGCGAGTGCCCTCGCCGTCGCGAGCGCGCGCACTGTCGGCGTCGGGATCGAGAGCAGCACCCATGTGTCGGCCCCCGAGGCCTTCAGCCTCGAGATCTGGGACGCATAGCTCGTGTCCGTCGCCTCGTAGGTCTGCTCGGACACGATCAGGCTCCGCTTGTTGCCGAGCCCGATCTTGAGCCCACGGAGATAGTCGTGCCCGTAGTCGTCGTTCTGCAGGAAGACCGCGATCTTCGCGTTCGGCGCGTTCTTCTTGATCCAAACGCCGTACGCGCGCCCCTCGGCGATGTAGTCCGGCTGCCAGCCGATCGTCCACGGGAACTGCTTGTACTGCAGGCCCCAGTAGCTCGCGCCGGTAGCGACGAGGATCTGCGGGATCTTCCGCTGGTTCAGCATCGGCCGAATCGCCTGGTTGTGCTCGGTCCCGAGCGAGCCGACGTCCGCGAAGATCTTGTCTTCGAGGACGAGCTTGTTCGTCAGCTGGACCGTCTGTGCCGGGTTGTAGCCGTCGTCGTAGTACTTCCAGACGATCTTCCGACCGTGGATGCCCACCTTCCCGTCAGGTCCCTTCCGACTGTTGATGTACTTGAAGTACGCCTCCATCCCGCGTGGGATCGGCGCATACAGCGACGCCGGCCCGCTCAGCGGGAACGTTCCGCCGATCGTGATCGACGTCTTGGTGACCCCCGGTGTCGCCGCGGCGCCGCTGACACCACCGACGCGCGCGAACGCGCCCGGGATGCTCACAGCGAGCGCGACCACGAAGATCGCAAGCGCAAGCAGCGCTCTGTTCACAACTCCCTCCTCCTTGACCTCGAGAACCTCCAGCCGCCCCCGCTGGTATTTGACGTGCGCCCCGCCGGTTTGTTGTGCTGACACGAAACCCTCGACAGGGATAGACGAACCTCGGTGAGGCTCACCGTCGCGATTCCCCAGCGTACCGCTGCGATCCCGCATGTCTCATCGTCATGCCGCACCAAAGTTCCGCGCGCCGCATTGTTGATTCACCACAAACCGCCTGTCAAGATCGAGTGGTGACGATCGAGGCTGTGCCGCGGTCGGACGTCGTCGCCGCCGAACGCGGCCGCATCCTATCGAGCCTGCTCTCGGATCTCTCGGCCCTCGTGGACGCCGCAATCGAGGCGATGCGCGCCGAGATCCCGGCCTACGCCGCCCAGGGCGACGCGTTCTTCGTAGATGTCAGGGAGCAGGTGGCGGCCCACTACCGGACGAAGCTCACGGCGTTCCTCGAGCAGCGTGAGGTCACGCTCGACGAGGTCGGCTTCATCCGCGGTGCGGCGATGCGGCGTGCGCGCGCGGGCCTCGCGCTCGAGCACTACATCAACGCGTTCCGCGTGGGCGAGAAGGTTCTCTGGGATGCGATCGTCGCCCGCGCGGGCGAGCAGCAGTTCGGGCACGAGGCGGCCCTGACCCTCGCGGCGCCGCTGATGCGATACGTCGACTTCGTCACGACACATGCTGCGCATGCGTACGTCGAGTTCCAGCAGTTCGCGCTCGCCGATGCGGACCGCGAGCGCCGCGACCTGCTCGACGTCGTGCTCGCCGGGGATCTCCCTGCGGACGGCCCGCTGCGCGCGCTGGCAGAGCAGTGCGGGATCGCCGCGGACGTGACGACCGCGGTGGTCGTCGCATCGGCTCGCGGGGGAGGCGGAAGCGAGCCGCCGCACGCGGCGAGAGCGGCACTTGCCGCCGCCGGTTCGCCCGACGCGAAGACGCTCGTCGTCGCGCGCCGGGCCGAGATCGTCGCGATCTGGTCGTTCGGAGCGCGGGCCGACATCGGTGCCGCGTGCGACCAGCTCGACCGCACGTTCGAGCACCTACGCCGGGAAGGCATCGAGCTGGCGATCGGCGTCAGCGCGATCGCCCACGGCGTCAGGGATCTTCCGCGCGCCTACCACGAGGCCCGCGAAGCTCTCGACCGGGTGCGCGAGACCGGTGGTGTGGCGGCGCTCCCGCGCCTGTCGCCGTTCGACTACCTGCTGATGCGGTCGAACGAGACGGCGCGCCGCCTCCTCGATCCGGAGCTGCGGCGGTTTCTCGAGGACGACCGCACCCGCGGCGGCGTGTTATGCCAGACGATCCACGCCTTCGCCGAAGCGGACCTGCGGCTGCGCGAGACCGCCGAGCGGCTCCACGTGCATCCGAACACCGCGCAGTACCGCTTGCGCCGGATTCAGGAGCGCACGAAGAGGAACCCGCGCCGCATCGCCGATCTCATCGAGCTTCTGGTTGCGATCCAGCTCGAGTCGCAGGCGCGGGGCTGACACGCCGGCCGACAAGGGCGAGCGACCGTCCGACCCGGCGAAAGATGCCTGCCGCGCCGCCCGGCAGGAGCACGACGATCAGGATCAAGACGACGCCGAACACGACCGGCGAAGCCTCCTGGGCGAAGCTGTGGTGGATGAGTGGCGGGTCCTGCGCGTAGATCGGCAGGAACTCGAGCACGAGCGCTCCGACGAGGACTCCCGACAGCGAGCCGAGCCCTCCGATCACCACGCTTGCAAGCAGCAGGATGGACAGTGCGAGCGGGAACGTGTCCGGATTGATGTAGGCGTTCTGGATCACGAAGAGCGCGCCCGCGACACCTGCATACGCGGCTGAGACTCCGAACGCGAGCGTCTTGTAGGCCGCAGGGCTGACGCCGGAGGACACGGCGGCGATCTCGCCGTCGCGGATGGAACGCCACGCGCGACCGAGACGGCCGCGGACGAGAAACCAGGCGACGACGAACAGCACGGCCGCACAGATCCAGGCCTCGTAGTACAACCAGTGCGAGGTCGCGACGTCGAGGCCGAAAGGCGTGCTCGGCAGCGGCAGGGACAGTCCGCCGCCGCCGCCGGTCAGATGCTCGAACCGTTTTGCGAGCGCGGGCATCGACACAGCGACTGCGAACGTCGCCAGCGCCAGCGAGACGCCCGCCAGCCTCAGCGCCGGGATCCCGAACAGGTAGCCGATGATGCCCGTGATGAGCCCGGCCAGCGGGATTGCGAACACGGGTCGCATCCCACTCTGCGGCAGGACGCTCGACGGATGCTGGCCGAGCAGGTCGAACCCTTTCTGCCCGAGGATCAGCACCGACGCCGCGTAGCCGCCGATCGCCATGAACGCGCCGTGCCCGAGGGAGATCTGACCGTTGTAGCCGGTGAGGATGTTCAGGCCGAGGAGGGCGATGAAGTAGATGCCGACGTAGGTGAACTGGCTCAGCCGGAACTCCCCGACGAGCCGCGGGATGAAGACGATCAGGACGACGACGCCCACGATCAGGACGCCGCGAACGACCGGAAGAAGCCACGATCGCCGCATCAGACTCGCCTCACGCGGACGTGTCCGAACAATCCTTGGGGGCGAACCAGCAGCACGAGGAGGAGCAGCGCGAGCGCGCTCGGGAGGCGGAGCTGCTGGCCCACGAAGCCGACGTAGCGTCCGAGGAGGTTGACGACGACGCCGAGGATGAGCCCGCCGACGACCGCGCCGACCGGGCTGTCGATGCCGCCGAGGACCGCGGCAGCGAAGGCGTAGATGAGGATCACGAGCATCATGTCGGGATCCAGGAACACCGTCGGCGCCGCCATCATCCCGGCGACGGCTCCGAGGACGGCGGCGAGGCCCCAGCCGAGCGCTAGCATCCAGCCGACGCGAACGCCCATCAGCCGGCTTGCGTCGGGGTTCACGGCGACCGCGCGCATTGCCAGCCCCGCCGTCGTGAACCGGAAGAAGAGCCAGACGAGCAGCACGGTTGCGAGACAGACGCAGAAGGTGCCGATGTCCTGAATCGAGACCGCGACGCCGGCGACGTCGATCGTCCGGTTCGGGAACGGGCTGTCAAAGGCCTTCACCTCCGGTCCCCAGATCCAGCCGGTCAGACCGTTGAGTGCGATCAGCAGCCCGATCGTGACGATGACGATCACGAGCTCGGGGCGACGCTCGACGGGCCGGATCAGCACCCGCTCGACCCCAACTCCGCCGACGAACGCGATCCCGAGCGTGAGGGCGAAAGCAGGCCAGTAAGACAGCCCGTGGTGCATCAGCGACCAGGCGATGAAGGTCGTGAACGTCGCCATCTCGCCCTGCGCGAAGTTGACGATGTCCGTGGCGCGATAGATGAGCACGAGCGCGAGCGCGACGCTCGCGAAGATCGCACCGGAGGCGAGGCCGCTCGTGACCTGCTGCCCGAAGTCCGCCCAGCTGAAGTCCGCGACGAGCATCAGTAGCCGAGGTACGACTTGCGTACGGATTCGTGGCGGCGGAGCTCGTCGCTCGCGCCCTCGATGACGACTCGACCGACCTCGAGCACGAACGCGCGCGCCGCGGCGCCGAGTGCGACGTTCGCGTTCTGCTCGACGACGAGCACCGTCAAGCCGTCGTTCGCGTTGAGCGCCTTCACGATCCGGAAGAGCTCCTGGACGACGGTCGGCGCGAGACCCAGGGAGGGCTCGTCGAGCATCAGCAATCTCGGGCGCGAGACGAGAGCGCGCGCGAGCGCGACCATCTGCTGCTCGCCGCCGCTGAGCGTTCCGGCCTGCTGATCGCGCCGGCGCTCCATCCACGGGAAGTACTCGAAGATCCGCGGAGCCTCGTCCTTCAGAACGCGGCGCTCGCCGCGCGTATACGCGCCCATGCGCAGGTTCTCCCAGACGGTGAGCTCACTGAAGAGGCCGCGTCCCTCGGGGACGTGTGCGACGCCGAGGCGTGCGATGCGGTCGGGCGATCGCCGCCCGATCCCGCGCCCGTCAAAGGCGATTCGGCCGTCGTGACGAACCGTCCCGGAGACCGTTCGGAGCGTCGTGGTCTTGCCCGCGCCGTTCGCGCCGAGCAGGGCGACGATCTCGCCCTCGTCGACCGTGAGCGTGACTCCGTGCAGCGCCTTGATCGGCCCGTACCGCGCCTCGACGCCCTCGAGCTCAAGCAACGGCATGGGGACCCTCGGTCTTCTCCGTGTCCTCCGCGCCGAGGTAGGCCTCGATCACCTCGGGATCCGCCTGCACCTCGCGCGGTGACCCCGACGCGATCATGCGGCCGAAGTTGAGCACGTGAACCCGCTCGCACACCGACATGACGAGATTCATGTGATGCTCGACGAGGAGGATCGTGAGGTCGAAGTCCTTGCGCAGGCGCCGGATGACGTCTCCGAGCGTTCCGACCTCCTCGTGGTTCAGGCCGCCCGCCGGCTCGTCCAGCAGCAGGAGTGTCGGTCGCGAGATCAGCGCCCGCGCGAGCTCGACGCGCTTCAACGTGCCGAACGGTAGGCCGCCCGGAAGACGGTCGGCAACGTGTCCGAGCTCGACGTAGTCGAGGATCTCGCGCGCGGAGTCGCGTCCGCTTCGCTCGGAGAACGGGCGCAACCGTGAGTGCGCGCCGACGAGAACGTTCTCGAGGACGGTCATCTGCTGGAACAGCGCGACGTTCTGGAAGGTGCGTGCGATGCCGAGCCCGACGACCTGATGCGGCCGAACCTCCGCGAGGTCCTTTCCGTCGAAGACGACATGGCCTTCGTTCGCGCGGTAGAGCCGCGTGATCAGGTTGAAGAGCGTCGTCTTCCCGGCGCCGTTCGGGCCGATGAGCCCGCCGATCTCGCCGCGGTCGAGCGCAAGTGATACGTCTGCCAACGCAACGATTCCCCCAAAACGCCGCGTGACGTTTTCGACCGCGAGAAGTGTCATTCGACGGGCAGGATGATATGACCCGCGGCGACTGCGAATGGATTTCGACGGGACTCAGGTTCAAAACGAGATCTACGTTTCCGGCGAGTCGCCGTGGCCGGTCGGCGCCGAGGAGTGGGAGGCGCGCGCCGCGCAGGCGCTCGAGCCCGGGCCGTTCGGCTACATCGCGGGCGGCGCCGGCGAGGAGGCGACGATGCGTGCCAACCGGCAGGCGTTCGACCGTCGGCGGCTGCGTCCGCGCATGCTGACCGGCAACGTTCGGCGCGACCTCTCCGTGGACGTGCTCGGGACGCACTCCCCGTTTCCGTTCTTCCTCGCGCCGGTCGGCGTCCTGAGCATCGCCCATCCCGACGGCGAGCTGGCGCCGGCTCGGGCGGCCGCGGAAGCCCGCGTCCCGTTCATCCTCTCGACCGCAGCGTCCCATTCGATCGAGGAAGTCGCGGACGCGATGGGCGACGCGCCCAGGTGGTTCCAGCTCTACTGGGTGAACGACCGCGAGATCGTCGCCAGCCTCGTCGAACGCGCGACGGCGGCCGGTTACTCGGCGATCGTCGTGACGCTCGACACGCTCGTGCTCGGCTGGCGCCCCCGCGACCTGCGGAACGCCTATCTCCCGTTTCGCGAGGGCGAGGGCATCGCGCAGTTCACGAGCGATCCCGTCTTTCGCTCCCGTCTCGCGGTGCCGCCGGAAGAAGACCCATTGGTCGCGGCGGGAACGATGCTGGCGCTCTTCCCGA
>JBKPMS010000066.1:0-31683 GCA_046732275.1 Actinomycetota bacterium
AAGGGCCGGAGGAACAACCACCGCCGGTAGCCCGCCTGGCGGCGCGCTAACCTAGGTCGCCTCGTGGCTCGCAACCGCAGCGTTTCCGCGGTCCTGGGCTCGTCGGGGGCGCGACCGACGCCCCAGCCGTTCCCCTCCCGCACTCGATCGACGCTCCGTCGGCGGGTGGTCGTTGCCGCTCTCGTCGTGCTCTCGCTCGTTCTGATCACGATCTCGTTCCGGGAGCCGACCGGCGGCCCCCTGCACGGGATCGAGAGCGCGGGCGCCACCGTCCTGCGGCCGTTCGAGGTCGCGGCGGAGCGTGTGGCACGGCCGTTCCAGGACGTCTACGGCTACTTCAGCGGCCTCGTGGACGCGAAGAGCGAGAACGAGCGGCTCCGCAAGGAGGTCAATCAGCTACGGCAGCTTGCGCTGCAGGGACAGGCGGCGCGCCAGGAGAACCAGCAGCTGCGGTCGGCGCTCAAGTACGTCGACGGCCCGCGCTTCCCGGAGGACTACCACCCGGTGAACGCCCGGATCATCGCGCGCCCGATGGAGTTCGACCAGCGGGTCGTGATCTCGGCCGGGTCTGACAGCGGAATCCGGCAGGACACGCCGGTCGTGACACGCGCCGGCCTCGTCGGGCGCGTGACCGATCTCAACGGCGGCGCAGCGCAGGTCACCCTGATCACCGACGAGAACAGCGCGGTCCAGGCCGTCGACGTCAAGACGAACGCGGCGGGGCTCGTCCGGCACGGCCAGGGCGAGTCGTCGCTCATCCTCGACCGCGTGACGAAGGATCGCAAGGTCGAGAAAGGCGACGTGATCGTCACGGCGGGAACGCGCTCGGCGCAGTATCCGTCTCTGTTCCCGCGCGGCATCCAGATCGGCGTCGTCACGAGCGTCGGGCAGAGCGACACGTCGCTCTACAAGCAGGTTCAGATCATGCCGTTCGTCGACTTCTCGTCTCTCGATGCGGTGACCGCGCTGATCACTCGCAAGCGAACGCCGAAAGCTCCCTGATGCCTGCGGACGCGGCGAAGGCCGCAGGGCTGCTCTTCGTCACGGTGGTCGTGCAGCTCTCGATCGTCGCGAACATCGAGATCTTCGGCGGCCACCCGAACCTCCTGCTCGTCACGGTCGTCTGCGTGGCGTTGCTGCGCGGCGCGATCTTCGGCGCTACCGCGGGCTTTTGCGCGGGCCTGCTCGCGGACACCGGCGTCTTCGGGACGCTCGGCTTCACGGCGCTCCTGCTGACGCTTGCCGGCTACTGGAGCGGGCGCTACGGGGAGACGACGGGGCGCGACCGCAGCCACGCGCCGCTGCTCTCAATCGCCGTCATCACCTTCCTGTACCAGGTCACGGCGCTGGTCCTGAGGTATCTCCTCGGGGAGCCGGCGCCGGCCGGCCACATCTTCGGTGCGATCGTCCAGACGGTTCTCCTGAACATCATCCTCACGATCCCGGTCTACGCGCTGACGCGGAGGCTGCTGCGCCCGCGCGAGTGGGCGGCGCGAGAGGTTCGCCTGCTTGGATAAGCGCGTCTCCTCGCGCCGCTTCCTGCCTCCGGACCCACGCGTAGAGGAGCCGTATCGCCTGACGCCGAGGATCGCGGTCCGGATCGGCATCCTCGGGACGCTCGCCGTGGCCGTGTTCGCCGTCCTCTTCCTGCGCCTCTGGTCGCTCCAGATCCTGAACGGCGAGCAGCTGCTGCGTGCCGCGCAGAACAACCAGCGCCGCGAGATCCGGCTCCAGGCGCCGCGCGGGCCGATCCTCGATCGTAACGGCAACGTGCTCGTCACGAACGTTCCCGGCACGGCGATCCAGATCTGGGCGGCCGACCTTCCGAAGAACCGCGCCGTCCGGCTGCGCGAGATCAGGACGCTCGCGCGCGTGTTGCAGGTGCCGGACTGGCAGATCGGCCGCGCGGCCCGCCGTCAGCGGCACGATCCGATCACGCCGGTCACGATCAAGGCGCGCGCCACCGAGGCTCAGGTCCAGTATCTGACGGAACGGGCGGAGGACTTCCCGGGCGTCAAGCCGGTTCCGACGTATCTGCGCTACTACCCGCATCGGGAGCTCGCGGCACACGTGCTCGGCTACGTCACGGAGATCTCGCCCGGGCAGCTGAAGGCGCGTCGCAAGGAGGGCTATCAGCCGGGGGACACGGTCGGGCAGTCGGGCGTCGAGGGGTACTACGACAGGTACCTGCGCGGCATCCCCGGCGTGAGACAGTTCCGCGTCGACTCGCTCGGTCGTCCGAAGAGCGGCGTCACGACCACCACCCTCTTTCACGCCGGGGACGCCGTTCGTCTGACCGTCGACCTGAAGCTGCAGACGGCGGCGGAGGAGGCGCTTCGCTACGGGATCGACCGGGCGCACGCCTCGAATTGCATCGGCTGCTGGTTTTCGAACGGCGGCGCGATTGTCGCGATCGACCCGCGGGACGGCGCCGTCCGGGCGCTCGCGTCGTATCCGACGTACCCGCCGTCCCTCTACGTCGGTCGCGTGCGCCAGCAGGCTCTCGACGCCGCGGGCCTCACGGGCCGGAGCGCCCGCGCGATGAACTACCCGGCGCTCGACCGCGCGCTCGACGCCTCGTATCCGCCGGGATCGACGTTCAAGCCCGTGACGGCGATCGCTGCGATGCAGGAGCACATCCTCGAGCCGTACGAATCACTGGCGTGCACCGGGTCGTACGAGAAGGACGGCACGGTGTTCAAGAACTGGAACCCGTTCGTGAACGAGGCGATGACGCTTCCGACCGCCCTCGCGCAATCCTGCGACACCTACTTCTACCAGGTGGGTTACCGCTTCTATGGCATGCCGGCGGATCGCGGGCCGCGCCTACAGGCCTGGGCTCACCGCTTCGGCTTCGGCCAGCGGACGGGAATCGACCTTCCTTCCGAGACCGCAGGCTTGCTGCCGACGCCCGACTGGCGCAAGAAGACGTACACGAGGAAGACCGACCCGCACCACTGGCAGATCGATCGGCTCTGGAAGTCGGGTGACTCGATTCAGCTCGCGATCGGCCAGAAGGACCTCCTCGCGACCCCGATGCAGATGGCGCGGTTCTATGCGCTGATCGCGAACGGCGGGAAGCTCGTGACGCCGCACCTCCTCCTCGACGTCGAGCAGCCGTCGTCGAACGGGCGCCGCGGGCGCGCTCTGCCGACGCCTCCGCCGCCGGCTCCGGAGCAGACGAACGTCGACGCGCAGGCGCTCAACGTGGTCCGCCAGGGCCTGTTCGAGGCCACGCACTACACCTTCGGGACGTCGTCGGCCATCTTCGGGAGCTTCCCCGTCCCGATCTCGGGCAAGACGGGGACGGCCGAGAAGACCATCGATCCCGGCGACGGATACCCGCGCACGTTCAACCAGTCGTGGTGGTGTGGGTACGGGCCGTCGGACTCGCCGGAGCTCGTCGTCTGCGCGCTGATCGAGAATGGCGGGCACGGAGGCGATGCCGCCGCACCGGCCGCCCTGAAGGTGTTCGAAACGTTCTTCCACCAGCGAGCGATCCAGACAGGTCCGATTTACTCCGACTGATGGTCGACTACGCCTCAAACGCCAGGGCAGCGTCGCGCGCGAGGCGGCGTGAGGAAGCGGCGGACGTCGCCTCGTTCGTCCGCCGGCTCGACTGGGTCCTGATCGCTTCCACTGCGGCCCTCGTCGGCTACGGGCTGTGGGCAATCGCCGGGATCACCCGGCACGACGTTCCGGGCGACGCGAACTACTACCTCACGCGGCAGATCGTCTTCGCCGTCATCGGCGGGGTCGGGCTCGTTGCCGCCGTTCTCATCAACCCGCAGCTCTACCGGGTGCGCTGGCGCTTCATCTACGGCGGCATGGTCTTCCTGATCGCGATCGTGTTCCTGGCGGGGCCGATTCGCGGCTCGAAGCGCTGGCTCGACCTCGGCTTCTTCCGGTTCCAGCCCTCCGAGTTCGGGAAGGTGCTGCTCGTGCTCGCGCTGGCGGGCTTCCTCGCGGAGCGCACGCGCCGCCTCAACGAGTGGCGAACGACGCTGGCCGTCGTCGGGCTGGGCGCGGTACCCGTCTTTCTGGTCTTCCTGCAACCCGACTTCGGCAGCGCGCTCGTGTACTCCGCCGCCGTCGGCGCGGTCCTGTTCGTCGCCGGTACACCCTGGACTCACATCGCCGCGCTCGCGGCGGCGACGGTGACCGCCGCCGTGCTGGTGCTCGGCGTGCTGCCGGCCGCCGGCATCCCCATTCTCAAGGAGTACCAGCAGCAGCGGCTCACGAGCTTCCTCAATCCTGCTCGGGACCCGGGCGGGACGACGTACAACATCACGCAGTCGAAGAACGCGATCGGCGCCGGCCGGCTCGACGGGCGCGGCGTCGACAACGCGACGCAGACGACGCTCAACTTCCTGCCCGAGCACCACACGGACTTCGTCTTCGCGTCACTGGCGGAGGAGCGCGGCTTCGTCGGCGCCGCGCTGCTGCTGATGCTCTACCTGCTGGTCGTCTGGCGAGGGCTGCGGATCGTCGCACTGGCACGCGATCCGTTCTCCGCGATCGTGGCCGGTGGGATCGTCTTCGCTTTCCTGTTCCAGGTCTTCGTCAACGTCGGCATGACGATGGGGATCGCGCCGATCACCGGCATCCCGCTGCCCTTCGTCAGCGTCGGCGGCTCCTCGATGATCGCGAACCTGATCGCGGTCGGCCTGCTGCTGGCAATTCATGCCCGCTCGCGGGCGCGGTCCTAGCCGCCCTCGCTACGCGGCGGCGGGCTTCAGCTTCGCGCGGCGCGTCTTGATCGCCCGGAGCCGCTGCGAGAGTCGAGCCCAGGCCCACGGCTCTACCTCCTTGTAGCGGAGGACGGTCTGGCCCCTTGTCGCTTCGAGGTATTCGAACCAGGCGTCCGCCTCCTCGATCAGCAGCAGCTCGTGCGCTTCGCGTTGTCCTGACACGAGAACCTCCGATCGCGTTGACGGCTCGAAGCGTAGGACCACCGCCGGACGGAGCGGAGGCAGCGGGGCGGGTTGCTAGCCTGTGACGAGATGTTTCGTACTGCCAATCACAACTTGCCGCGCACGCTCCGCGCCGCCCTCGAGGGCGCTGCTGCAGCGCGCGCGCACGAAGGAGATTTTTCTTGCGCTGGTTTCGACGCCGAAGGACGAAGGAGCAGGCGCCTGCAGAGGCTGCCGCTCCCGCAGAAGCACCTGAACCTGTAATCGCCGAGCCCGCCGCCGAGGCGGGAGAATCCACCACCAAGCCGAAACGCCGTCGCGGTAGCCGCGGCGGGCGAGGCCGCTCGCGCAAGACCGCTGCGGCCGAAACGCGGAAGGATGCAGCGCCGAAGGACAAGTCGGCGCAGCCGGAACGCAAGCCTGCCGCGCAGCGCCGCGATCGCACGCAGCAGCGCCGGCGTCGGGAGCCGCCGCGCCGCGCGCCCCTTCCCGAGGCGAAGCGCGAGCTACTCGTCTCGGTCGACGTGGGGGAGCAGCGCGTGGCCGTCCTCGAGGACGACCGGGTCGCCGAGGTGTACCTGGAACGTCCGGAGCGCCGCTCGATTGCGGGCAACATCTACCTCGGGACGGTCGACAACGTCTTGCCCGGCATGGAGGCCGCTTTCATCGAGATCGGGCTCGAGAAGAACGGGTTCCTCTATGTCGACGAGATCGTGACGCCGGAGCTCGAGGGGAAGGTCCGGCACGGCAAGAAGATCCAGGACCTGATCAGCCGTGGCCAGACGATCATGGTTCAGGCGGTCAAGGATCCGATGAAGACCAAGGGCGCGAGGCTCACCACGGAGATCTCGCTCCCGGGCCGGTTCGTCGTCTACCAGCCGAACGGCGACGGCTTCGGGGTCTCGCGCCGGCTCGACGACGAAGAGCGCACCCGGCTGAAGGACGTCGTGAAGAGCCTCGACCTGAAAGGCGGCGGCGTCATCGTCCGCACCGCAGCCGAGGGCGCATCGGCGGAGGACATCGAGCGCGACCTTGTCTTCCTGCAGAAGCTCTGGAAGTCGATCGACACCCGCGCGAAGGCCGCGAAGCCGCCGACGCTCCTCTACCAGGAGGCGGAGCTCCCATTGCGGGTCACGCGTGATCTCTTCACCGACGGCTTCGAGCGCGCGCTCGTCGACGAGGACCGGGCGTACAAGCGCATCGTGGGCTACCTGAAGAAGACTTCGCCCCACATGGTCGACCGTGTTGTCCGCTACAAGGACAAGCAGCCGCTGATGGAGGCCTTCGGCGTCGACGCCGAGATCAAGTCGACGCTGAGCCGCCGCGTCGACCTCCCGTCGGGCGGCTATCTCGTCTTCGACTACGCCGAGGCCTTCACCGTGATCGACGTGAACACCGGACGGTTCGTCGGCTCGCGATCGCGGTCTTCCGCCGCGCGGCTCGAGGACACGATCACGAAGAACAACCTCGAAGCCGTGAAGGAGGTCGTCAGGCAGCTCCGCCTGCGCGACATCGGCGGCATCATCGTCATCGACTTCATCGACATGGCGAATCCGAAGAACCGTGGCGCCGTCGAGGTGGCGCTCCGAACGGAGCTGGAGCGCGACCGCACGAAGACGTACGTGGTCGAGATCTCACCGCTCGGGCTCGTCGAGATGACGCGACAGAACGTCACCGACGGGCCGCGTGAGGTCATGACGACGAAGTGCCCGACGTGCGGCGGCGACGGGATCGTCATCTCCGAGGCATCGGCGGCAGTCGATGTCGAGCGCCGCCTCCGCGCTCTTGCAGCGGGCTCGCGCCATCAGGCATATCGCGTCGAGGTGGCGGCGAGCATCGCGTCGCGGCTGATCGGGCCGGGCGCCTCGAGGCTCGCGGAGCTCGAGCACCAGACACGGCGTCGCTTCTACCTGGTGCCCAAGGCAGGGGCCCATCTCGATCATTTCCTCGTCCTCGAAGAGGGCAAGCGCGACGCTCTCGCGCCGGAAGCACCTGTCGAAGAAGGAGCGAGCCTCGACGTGAAGCTCCTGGAGGTTGGGCTGCACGATCCGGACGCGGGCGTAGCGAAGCTCGACGGCATCGACGTCGCGGTCGCCGGGGCGGCGAAGCTCGTCGGAAAGAAAGTCAAGGCTCGCATCGAACGAGTGCTGGACGGCACCGCCTACGCGACGCTCGCCCGCGGCGCGAGCGCGGAAGAGCCGATCACCGCCGAGAGCGAGGCCGAGAAGCCGACGCGGCGACCGGCCGCGAAACGGGCGACACCGGCTAGCGGCGAACCCGAGGCGGCCGAGGCGGAAGAGGCGACGCCCAAGGCTGCGGACGACGCGGGCGAGGAGAAGCCGAAGAAGAAGACGCGGCGCGGCACGCGCGGCGGACGCGGCCGGAAGAAGAAGACCGCGGCCGCTGCAGCCGCCACGGGCAACGGCGCCGGTGCGCCGGAGGACGTCGCCTCCATGGCGCCGGCGAAGATCCACGTCCCGGATCCCGATCTCGGCGAGCCGGTCGTCGAGGCCGAGGAAGCCCCCGCGACCGACGCCGAGGCCCAGGAGAACGGCGCGGAGGCTCCCAAGCCGACGAAGAAGACGCGGCGCGGCACCCGAGGTGGACGCGGCCGCAAGCGGAAGACCGCCGCCGTACAGCCGTCGGCTGAGAGCACTGCTGACGAGCAGGCGAACAGGGACTGGGAGTACGTACCGATGTCCGAATGGGGCGACGAGGACTTAGCGGGCTAGCTACACTTCGCGCCCCGCGGGCTCGAACGAGCCCGCATTTTCACGCCATGGCCAGATCGGGAAACTCCTACGCGATCATCGCCCTCGGAGGGAAGCAGTACCGCGTCCGCGAAGGCGAGCGCCTACTCGTGGACCGGCTCGGGACTGACGAGGGCAAGACCTTCCATCCGGACGTCCTCTTTGTCGGCGGCGACGGCGAGGGCAGCCTCTCGCCGAAGACTCAGGTGACCGCGAAGGTCGTCGGCCATGTGTTGGGAGAAAAGGTGCGTATCGGCAAGCGCCGGCCGAAGACCGGGTACCGCCGGCAGACCGGCTTCCGCGCGCGCCTGTCGCAGATCGAGATCCAGACGATCGGCGGCTCGGGCTCCAGGCGGACGACGGACCGCAGGGAAACACCCGCCGCCAAGGAAGAGCAGCCGGACGACGCGACAACGAGTGCGCTGCCGCGCGGCTACTCGGACTTCACGATCGCCGACATCACCGAGAAGTCCAAGCGCTGGAACGTGGAGCAGTTGGAGGCGGCGCTAGAGTTCGAGCGCGCGAACGCAAACCGCAAGGGCGCGATCGCAGTCCTCGAGTCTGCGCTCGCAGAGAAGCAGGAGAAAGAAGGCTAGAGATGGCGCACAAAAAGGGACTCGGCTCTTCTCGGAACGGACGAGACTCGAACCCGAAGATGCTCGGCGTGAAGATCTTTTCCGGCCAGGAGGTCAAGGCCGGGATGATCCTCGTGCGGCAGCGCGGGACGAAGTTCCGTCCGGGCGACGGCACCGGACTCGGCCGCGACGACACGATCTTTGCGACGCGTCCCGGGACGGTCACCTTCCGGCAGAGCGGCGAGCGCCGCTTCGTCGAAGTCAACGGCACGCCGGACTAGGTAGCCATGTTCCAGGACCGCGCCCGCATCAAGGTGCAGGCGGGTCGCGGCGGGGACGGCAGCGTCCACCTGCGTCGCGAGAAGCATGTGCCGAAGGGTGGGCCGGACGGCGGCGACGGCGGCCCTGGCGGCGACGTCGTGCTGGTGGCAGATCCCGAGCTCCGCGATCTGTCGTCGTTTCGCACTCGCCGTTACTTCGAGGCCGGCAACGGCGAGCCGGGCCGCGGCGCGTTGAAGCACGGCGCGACCGGCGAGACGATCGAACTGCGGGTGCCGGTCGGCACGCAGGTCCTCGACGAGGACGGGCAGCTGATCGCCGACCTCGCGGCGCCCGGCGCGCGCGTAGTCGCGGCGCGGGGAGGCATCGCCGGCCGGGGCAACAAGCGCTTCGCCTCGCCGACTCGACGAACGCCGCGCTTCGCCGAGACGGGCCTCCTCGGAGAGGCGGCGACCCTGGAGCTGAGGCTCAAGCTGCTGGCGGATGCCGCGCTCGTCGGACTGCCGAATGCGGGTAAGTCGTCGCTCTTGCGCCGGATCTCGAACGCGCGGCCGAAGGTCGCGGACTACTCGTTCACCACGCTCGCCCCGGTGCTCGGCACCGTGGACGCGCCGGATGCGACGCGTCAGCTGACGGTCGCGGACGTCCCTGGCCTGATCGAGGGCGCAAGCGAGGGACACGGGCTCGGACACGAATTCCTCGCCCACCTCGAGCGGGCGAATCTCCTCTTGCACGTGATCGACTCATCGGAGAACGATGCGGCCGAACGCTTCGCGGCGATCGATCGTGAGCTCGCCGCTTACGGCGCCGGGCTGGAGACGCGTCCGCAGGCGATTGTCCTGAACAAGACCGACCTGCGAACCGATAGGCCGCAGTTCGATGTCGAGGATCCGCGGATCGTGCGTGTCTTTCGCGTGTCGTGCGCGACCGGAGCCGGGATCGACGAGCTCAAGCGGGCGCTGTTCGAGCTCTGCCCGCCGCAGGAGCCTCGGGCCGCCTCCGGCGACGGGCTCGTGGACTTCCTCGTCTACCGGCCGAAGCCGGCTGAGCGCCGCTTCCGGGTTCTGCGCACCGACCGCGGCTTCCGGATCAGCGGCGAGCCGCCCGCCGAGGAAGGGGAGCTCGCGGCTGCGCTCAAAGCCGCAGGCGCGCGGAAGGGCGACGAGGTCGAGGTCGGCGGAGAGGTCATGGAGGTGCAATGACGGGCCTGCTCGGAGGCGCCTTCGACCCCCCGCACAACGGCCACGTCGCACTCGCGCGCGCGGCGGAGCACGAGTTCGATCTCGAGGAGCTCGTGATCCTCGTCTCGTCTCGGCCGGGCCACAAGGCGGTCGCGCTCGACGGGGGAACACGACTGCGGTTGGCACGCGCGGCGTTTCCAGATCACGAGGTCGAGCTCGATCCACATGAGCGCACCGTCGACACGCTGAAGTCGGGGCGCTGGCGCGATCCGTTGTTCCTGATCGGTGCGGACGAGTTCGCCGACTTCGCGACGTGGAAGGACCCGGACGGCGTCCTCGAGTGCGCCCGTCTCGCCGTGGCAACCCGCCCGGGGTATCCACGCGAGCGCCTCGTCGAGGTGCTCGAGAACCTGGCGCGACCGGAGCGCGTGCGGTTCTTCGAGATCGATCCGCTGCCGATCTCCTCTCGCGACATTCGCGAGCGGGCGGCGCGCGGCGAGTCGATCGCCGACCTGGTACCGGCCGCCGTGGCGGACCTGATCGAGTCGCTCGGGCTCTACCGGAACGTCGAGGCGCACGGCTACACTTCGGCCTCAACCGCAAGGGATCTGAAGCGACACTGACGTCACTCGAACAAGCGCGCCGAATCGCCGGCCTCGCCCAGGACAAGCTGGCGCAAGACGTGGTCATTCTCGACATGCGGCCCGTCTGTTCCTATACGGATTTCTTCGTAATCTGCACGGGTCAGAACCCGCGGCAAACAACGGCGATTTACGACGCCGTCCACGAGCAGATGAAGCACGCCGACGTTCGTCTTCTGCCGCGGTCGGTCGACGGTGCGCGAGAGGCAACGTGGATCGTCGCCGACTATCTCGACGTCGTTCTGCACATCTTCACGCCCGACTCGCGCGCCTATTACCGGCTCGAGGATCTCTGGGGAGACGTGCCGTCGGTCGAGCTCGAAGCCGCCACCGCCTGACAGCCGTTCAGCGCGCCACACGCTGCGCCGCGAAGCTGGAGCAGGAAGGCTTGTGTGCGCGGAGCACGCGTGAGTAGCGGACCGGCGCGGCCCAATGTGTCCGCGACGGCACTGAGGGCTCGGCTGCCGTCATGGAACGGCCCGTGCGCACGCAGGATGAGCCAGTGCGGGAATGCGAAGGCGTCGACGCCGGCGGCGCGCAGCCTGCGAGTCGTCGCCGTGGCGATCCCGCCCGGCAGCGGCAACGAGACGAAGACGGTCCGGACGCGGGACGTTCGAGCCAGCGCCCGCGCGAGCGCGACAGGCTCACGCGGATAGCCGCGGGCGCTTCCGGAGCTCGGCAACGCTGCCAGGAAAACCGGCGAGTAGGGGTAGATGACGTCGCCGGACGCGACCTGTGCGCGGAGCCAGGCGGCGGGTACGCGCACCGCGTCTTGACCGCCAGTCGCGATCGTTCGCGGATCCGATACGGCGGTCGGTGCCAACGCTGCCGCCGCAATTGCTGCGAGAGGGAGGAGTAGGCGTGCTCTGCCGGGCAGTAATGTCGCAAGACGAGTCACCCCGACGGCGGCGAGCGCGACCCACAGCGGAAGCGTGAAGATCAGGTGTCGAGGCCCGAGTCGATCGCTCGTCACGCCGGCGGCGGTGGCGACGCCCAGCAATAGCGGGGGTGCGAGGATCGCGAGCGCCGCAAGCGCAACGAAGGCCGGGCGGTTGCGCCGGATGGCGAGCGCGCCGACGACTGCGACGACGGCGAATGCGACGAAGACCACACCGCGTCCGCCCGCGGCGCCCCCGAGCGCGCGGAGCAGCGCCGCCGCCGGCGCATAGCCGCCGGTGAGGTCCTCGCCCGCCTCCGGCGTGTAGCGGCCGGATAACCGCAGGTCGGCGAGGAGGAGAGGGATTGCGAGCGACGCGACGGCGAGGACCGGCACAGCCGTGCGCCAGGCTCGCCCTCTCCAAAGCCCGGCTGCGACGCACGCCTCGGCCGCGAAGAGAAAGACTCCGAACGGATGCACCGCGAGGGGGAGGACGGCGGCTGCGGCCGCTGGGACCGCCGTCCGGGTGGCCGGACGCTCGAGCGCTCGAACGAACAGGTCGATCGCGAGCGCGCTCGTGAAGGCGAACAGCGAGTACATCCGCCCGAACGTCCCGTAGACCACGAGAAGCTGTGAGGTCGCAGCGAGCCCGGCGGCAGAGGCGCCTGCGAGCGGCCCCGCGAGCCTCCGGGCGAGGTCGTAGCAGAGCGGGACGGTCGCAAGCGCAAAGACCACCGAAAGCCAGCGGAGTGCCGCAGGCGACGCGTCAACCCTGAGGACCGCGTGCGCGAAGAGAAAGTGCAGCGGCGCACCGCCGCGATCGAGGACGACGGTGTGCAGCAGGTCCGCGAGAGGTCGCGCGGCGATCAGGCCGGCCACTGCTTCGTCCTCATGGAGCGGCTTGCCGGTGACGTCCGGCGCCAAGCGGAAGAGAAGCCACGCCGAGAGGCTCGTAAGGAGCACGGCCGGAACGGCGTTCGAGCCGCTGCGGAGCGCCTGCCGTTCGATCACGGTGACGCTCACCGGCTAGACGGGATCCGCGCCGGCGGGGTCTCGAGCCCGGTCCGGGGGAGCCCCTGCAAAGCGCGCGGTAGGTACCAGTTCCAGTCGCCGAGCAGCTTCATGGATGCGGGCAGCAGGACGGCGCGGACGATTGTCGCGTCGATGAGAACTGCGACGGCGAGGCCGACGCCCGCCTGCTTGACGTCGAGGGACGAGAGCGACCCGAAGATCGAGAAGACCGCGAACATCACGAGCGCAGCGCTCGTCACGACCCCTGCGGTGGCCGTGATGCCGTAGCGCACGGCGTCGTCGCTCGCCATTCCGGCGTCCACGCCTTCGCGCACACGGCTGAGGATGAACACGTGGTAGTCCATCGACAGGCCGAAGAGCACGACGAAGAGGAACAACGGCAGCCACGAGATGATCGACCCGTTGGAGGTGAAGCCGAGCAGCCCCTGCGCCCAGTGATGCTGAAAGACGAGCACGAGCACGCCGTAGGCCGCCGCGACCGACAACAGATTGAGCACGATCGCCTTCAGCGGCACGACGATCGACCGAAACGCGACGAGCAGCAGGACGAACGCCAGCAGCAGAACGAAGACGATGACGAACGGAAGGCCGTGCTTGAGCTGATGCGTGAAGTCGACGTCCTCGGCGACGTCGCCCGTGACTGCCGTCTCGGCACCGGGAATCGTGCCGACCGTCCGTGGGATCAGGTCGTGTCGGAGCACCTCGATTGCATGTCGGCTGGCCGAGTTGTTCCCTGCTCCCGTCAGCGGCAGGAAGAGCGAGGCCGCCGTGCCGTCGTCGTTCCGCGTCGCGACCATCGGCCCGTGAGCGAGCCCCGTGCGAAGCGCGAGCGCCTGGAGCCTCCGGTCTTGCGTCAAGAGCTCTGCCTGTCGACCATTGGGGACGGTGGCGACGATCTTCGCGGGCTCGGCGGCGGCGGGGAAGTCCCTCCGGACGTCGTCGAGCGCACGCAACGCCGGGATGTTCTGCGGCGAGAGCGTGTTGTCGCTCGGCGTCGAGACCTTGAGCCAGAGGGCCGGGAGAGCGAGCCCGACCAGCAGCCCGCCGGCGAGCACGATCGACAGGACGGGCCTGTGCAAGACGCGGTCGATGACGGTCGTCCAGAAGCGCGAATGAGTCCAATCCGTTCTGAGGTGGGGCAGGAACGGGATCCGGCCGCGGTCGATCTTGGCGCCGAGTAGCTCGAGTAGGCCCGGCAGGACCGTCACGGATCCGATCACGGCGCACGCGACGACGGTGATGGTGGCCGCCGCAAGACTGTTGAAGACCTTGGTCCCGACGAGGAACATCGCCGCCATCGCGACGATCACCGTCGTGCCGGAGACGATCACGGTTCGGCCGGACGTCCGGATGGTGCGTTCGAGTGCCTCGTGCGGAGGACGGCCTCGCCGCCGTTCCTCGCGCGACCGGATGATGTAGAAGAGCGCGTAGTCGACGCCGACGGCCATCCCGATCAGCACGAGGACAGTGCGAACGCTGTCGTCGATCGGAATCGCCTGGCTGATCGGGCCGAGCAGGCCGAATGCGGCGGCGACCGCGGTGAGCGCAAGCACGACCGGAACGATGGCCGCGACGATCGCCCCGAAGGCGAAGATGAGGACGAAGAACGTGACCGGCACGGAGAGGATCTCCGCCCGGTGCAGGTCGTCGTTGATCGACTTGTCACGGGCGTCGCTCGCCGTGATGTCGCCCGTCTCTTCGATCGTCACACCGGGATGCGCTGGCGCGGCGGCGAGAACACGCGCCCGCACGTCTTCGGCCGACCTATTTGTCAGAGTCACGACGACCAGAGCGGAGTGCCGATCCTTCGAGATGAGCCGCGGGTCGGCGCGCGGCGTCGTGACCTCGACGCCGGAGATTCTCAAGCGGTGGCCCACGTCTTCGATCGCCGCGCGGAAGGCGGGATCGGTCGCGCGCATCGCCGTGCTGTGGAAATACGCGACTTCTCGCGGGTACGGCCAGACGTTGTTGGCATCCAGCATGTCGTAGCCGCGAGCCGACTCGCCGACCGCGCCGTTCTGGAGGCTCTCGGTTCCCGTCGCGATCATGGCCGCGACGGCGATCGCGACGAAGGCGAGCCAACCGGCGATAGCGCGCCATGGGTGCCGCGTGCTCCAGCGGCCGATCGTCGCGACGGACCGCACTCGCCGAGTGTAGATGCCGCCGTTTTCTCGAAAGAGTCAACCGTCCGTGTGCTTGATGACGGTTTCTTGGAGCTGCGCCTCCTGGAGCGATAGCTCACCGGAGCACACCTTCGCGTTGAGCTCGTTCTCGATTCCGTCCATCTCGGCCGCGCGCGGATAGGGCTCAGGCCACAGGTTGCGGGCGTCGGTCGGATGCCCGCCGAGCTCGAGGCTGATCAGATGATCCTCCTGGTAGTCGGAGAGATCGCCGCCGACGCCGTATTCACGCATCTGTTTCTGTTTCAGCGCATTTGTGTAATCGGTCGGCGGCCGGATGGTCTTCGTCCAGCCGTGCTTGCAGATCGTCGAGGCGATGTTCGCCTGTGTCACTTCCGGGTTGACGACGCCCGGCGTGCGGACGAGATCGGCGTGGTACGGCGACTTCTGCGACGACCCGTGCGGCGCGACGAGCGCAAGGCCGAGCAGGAGCAGGGCGGCTGCGACAAGTGCTGTCCGCACAGACACGCGATCCAAGGTGCGGACGGGTCGGCTTCCACGCAAGATGTCTGAATTGGCCACGGCCCAGCCGAGAGCGCAGGTACGTTCGACATGTGCTCACAACCGATCAGAAAGGCGTGATCGCCGAGCTGGAGGTCGCAAGGGAGGCGGCGGAGCTCGGGATTGGCGTCTGGGCGCCGCACACGATCGAGCGGTGCGACCTGATCTTCGATCTTCGCCCGCATCTCCTCCGCGTTCAATGCAAGTGGAGTCGGCAGAACGGTGACGTCATCGTCGTCCGCTGCTGCTCGAATCGAAGGAATCGAGATGGCCTCGTCCGCAGGTCGTATTCGGCAGGCGAGATCGACGCGTTCGCGGCTTACTGTCCGGATACGGGCCGCTGCTATTTCCTGCCGATCGCTGGGTTCGGCCATCGCAGCGCGATCCAGCTCCGTGTCGGGCCGACGCGAAACAACCAAGCAGCCGGGGTCAACTGGGCGGGCGACTTCGAATTCGCGGCTACACTGGGCCGTCACGGGGCCATAGCTCAGCTGGGAGAGCGTCTGCTCGGCATGCAGAAGGTCGCCGGTTCGAGTCCGGCTGGCTCCATCCGCCGATCGAGATCCGCCTCGCTTCGCGAGGCATGATGATCTCGATCGGGTTCTTACCAAGTGCCGGCGCGGCCGACGCTGGCAGAGCCAGCATCGGCGGCAATTGTTTGGCGACCGCGCTCGCGGAAATGAGCCGGCTCTAGCCGGGAGAGGTGCGGGCGAGCCAGGCGCGTGCTTCGTCCTGCTCTGAAGGCTCGAACAGGCGCAACTCGCCGGGCGCCAGCCAACCGAACGCGCTCGCACCGTGCCGCACCCAGTCCTTATCGGTGACCAGAGCCATGCGCTGCCAAGAAGAGCGGTGCTTCAAGCCAACCGAGCCGGCTGCTTTCACGTCTTGCCAGAGTGCGCCGACGTCAAGCCCGTGAAAGTCGCCCGCAAGTTCGAAGTAGATGTTGAGCTTCTCACCACGTTCCAGTGCCGCATAGATCGGCCCATCATCCGCCGGTACTCTTCGCTGCCGATCTTGCCGGAGGCGCGAAAGCCGAGCGTTCCCATGGGAAGGTCGGTCAGCTGCTCGATCAACGCTTGAGTGAGTCAGCGGCGGTCACGGTCGGCGACCCTCAGCGGTACTAGGCGCTCTCACCGAGCGCCGCGACCTCACGCCGTTCCGCGAGACGGTTCAGCGCCGACATCTCGATCTGCCGTACGCGCTCCCGCGTCAAACCGAGCCGGCGGCCGACTTCCTCGAGCGAGTGGGGATCCGGATCTCCGTCCATCCCGAAACGGAGCTTCACGACCTCGCGCTCGCGATCCGGCAGCGTCTCGACCGCGTTGCGAACTGCCTGCTCCGTCAGGCTGACGTGCACCTCCTCGGCGGGCTCGGCTCCCTCGCCGGCGATCAGATCCGCGAAGCTGGAGTCGCCCTCCTCGCCGACCGGCTTGTCGAGCGACGCGACCGCCCGGGCCGCGGCGCGCGTCTCCTGCACGTGCTTGAGCGACAGCTTCGCCTTTTTCGCGATCTCGTCGTCCGTCGGGTCGCGCTGGAACCGAGCCATCAACTCGCGCTCCGCGCGCGAGATCTTCTGCTCGCGCTCGACGATGTGGACGGGAATGCGGATCGTGCGCGACTTGTTTGCGACCCCGCGCTGTACCGCCTGCCGAATCCACCACGTCGCGTACGTGGAGAACTTGTAGCCGCGGCGCCAGTCGAACTTCTCGACCGCGCGGATGAGCCCGATGATCCCTTCCTGGATCAGGTCGAGCAGGGAGATGCCGTGGCCCTGGTACTTCTTTGCGATCGAGACGACGAGCCGGAGGTTCGAGTTGATCATCAGGTCCTTCGCCGCCTTGTCTCCGCGCTCGATCCGCTTGGCGAGCTCCACCTCTTCGGCCGCCGTCAGAAGCTTGTAGCGCCCGGCCTCGTTCAAGAAGAGCTGAAGGGCGTCCGTCGTCGCGACGGAGAGATCGCCGTTGACATACGTGCTCTCCGCCGCGTTCGGACGCGCACAGTCGTCGGTGAGCGGAATGCCACGCTCGTCGAGCTGCTCGAAGAAGCCCGTCGTCTGGTCCTCGTCGAGATCGGCTTCCTGCAGGAACTCCGTAACCGCGGACAGATTGAGGCAGCCAAGCTCCTCACCTTGCTCCAGCAATGCCTGTAAGCGCTCGTCGACGACCACTGCGGAGCCTTGTCCCCGATTCCTCGACCGGACTAACTCGACCGTGCACTTCCGTGACAAAGACGTTACCCATCGGTCCGAATTGGCCGCGTACCGTCGAGAGCGATCTCGACAGGAGGAGTCCATGCGCCGTCCCACCAAGCGGTCGCTGGCGGGGGGAGCGGCCGGGATCGCCGCCGGCATTCTCGGCGGAATCGCGTTGACGCCCGGCTCTGCCGGGAACCTTGCACTACCCGAACCAGAGCAGTTCATCGATGCCGCGCACGTGCCGCCCGCGCTAACGCTGCCGGGCGAGCCCGTCACACTCCGCTATGCCATCGTCTGCACGCCGCGCTATGACGGTCGCCCCTGTGACGGCTCTGGCGAAGTCTTCATCCGCGCCGGACAGAGCGGCCCGTTCCGCCGGCTGGCGTTACGGCGCGGGAGCGAGTCGGCCGACGGACGCTACTTCGTCCGGGTGCCCGACGACGTCGCGTCCGATCGCGACGGCTTCTCGTACTACGCCGCGCTCCGCGACGAGTCAACCGGCGCCGAGATGACAGTGCCGGCCGGCGGAGCCGCCGCTCCGCAGGTCAGCCTGCCGTTGCGCAAGACCGTCAGCGTCGACCTCGGCGCGCATGCGTTCGGCCGCCTCCGTCTCCGGGACGCCCGCGTCGTTGGGTCGAAGTGGGGCAGCGCCGTGGGGGAAGCCGGCCTCGCAGGCTCGCGCGAGCTCGGGTTCACCGGCCCGTCGGCGATCGACGTCGACGACAACGGCGTCGTGACGATGCTCGACCAGGTAAACGCTCGCCTGCAGCGCTGGCAGAACGGCCGCGTGTCGGCGACCGAGGCCGACGTCAGCGGCGGGCTTGCGGACCTCGCTGTCGAGCCCGACGGGACCATCGACGTGCTAGAGCCGGCGAACCGCACTACACCCGCACCGATGCTGCGGAAGCTCGGCCGTGACGGGACCGTGAAGTGGGCGCAGCTCCTCTCGGATCGGACCTGGTCGAAGCTCGAGACCGGTCCGGATGGCCCGGTCGTGCTTGCTGCCCCATCGGAGCAGTGGGTGCCCGCCGCAGCGCATGGTGCGCCGCTCGATCGAGTAACCCAGGCGAAGCACGCGACGCCAGACCGCCCAACGGGGCTAGGTCGCGGCGTACTCGTCGACCGGCTCGGCGAGGACGAGCTTCGCCTCGCCGAGACCGCCGGTCACCGCGTCATCCGCTCATGGCGCATTACGAGCTCGACTCCGCTCGGCGAGGTGCAGCTCGCTGAGCCGTTCGGAAACGGCTTGGTCGCCGTGTTGAAGACGTACACCGACGACCGCGCCGAGCACGTCGTCCTCGTTCTCGACGGCACGGGCATTGTGCAGCACTTTTCGGTCGACGCGGCGGAGTGGGCCGAGTCAGCCCCGCTCGCGCGGTTCCGCCTCGCGGGGCACGCCCTCTACCACTTCGGCTCGACGCCGTCCGAGGCGTTCGTCGACCGCTTCGACCTGGAGGTATCCCGATGAAAGCGTTCTTCTGCTCCCTCGGCGTCGCGTTGGTGCTCGCCTGCGCGACCGGAGCGCAAGCGAACCACCGCTTCTGGGCGCGCTGCAACTACGAGGCGCCGACGTTCACGACGTCCATGACCCGCGACGCCGCACAGGACTATGCGAATGCTGCGCGGTACGAGGGCTACCAGTGGGGCGGCGGCTGCTGGAACTACGACGACGTCGATTCGTACCCCTACGATCCTCCGGGCGATGCATCGACGCACGGCGAAGGCGGTGACTGCTCGGGGCTGACCTTCAAGACCTGGCGCGAGTCGCTCGACGAGTGGCGAGACGGCCGCTGGTTCTGGTTCGCGATGCGGAATGTCCACGGCCCGTACACCGCGGCTCGCTTCAAAGCCGGAGCCGGAGCGCCGAACCACGTCGTGAACAAAGCGACTGCGGGCGTCATGGACGCATTCGCGAGCGATTCGCACATCGGCATGGTGTTCTTCCGGTCGCTGTACGGCGGCGACCAGATCGTCGAGGCGAAGTGCGAAGCCTGCGGGACGAACATCTTCTACCGCACGTACCGGAGCGACCCCAACTACGGCGGTGTGGCTCGGTGGGGCTGGACCGGCTGACCGCGGCAGCGACGGCCATCCTCGCTGTCGCCGTTACAGGCTGCGACGAGGGTGGCCGTCCAACCCACCTCCGCTACGGCGAACCGGCCGCCGAGTTCAGGCCCGTGCCGGGCAGCGTCGTCTCGATCGGCCGCGTCGTTCGCGCGACGACCCTCGGCCGGCGCTTTCAGAGTTGTCGATCCGCTTCGGCGCCGGGAAATGCCCTCGTTGTCGAACGGATCGGTGTATTCGGCGAGAGCCTTACGTTCACGAACCCGCAGAAGTCGCTGCTCTTCGCCTGCGACGGCGGCGTCGATGCGGCCGCCGAGCGCGCGCCGCCGTGGTGCAGCGGGTCGGCGGGCCGCCTCGTCGAAGGGCGCCTGCTCGACCCGCGCCTCGACCTCGGCTGCCGCGACCGGAAGGGAAAGCCGATCGCCTACGTCTGGGTCGAGCCCGTCGGCGGGGCGCACTGGGTCGCCGTTGACCAGGGGACGTACACCGAGGTCTATGAGGCGCTCGCCGGGCTGCCCGTGCGCGTCGCCGCCGCTCGGGGCATCGACCTCGCCCGCTCCCGCGCGACCGTCGACGTGACGCAGTACGACCTGACCGGGCACGAGCTTATCCAGGGCACGATCGAGGCACGAGTGGCGGGCTGATCATGGGGGTACACTCCCGCCATCGTGTGGGAGCTGATCTGGCTCATGTTGATCATGAAGATCCCGATCATCTACTTGTGCTGGGTCGTGTACTGGGCGATCAAGTCGGAGCCGCGACCCGAGCAGCCGGCGATGCTCGTCCCGGCCGAGGACGGGCCGGATCCACACGGATGGAGGCCACCGCCACGTCGCCGTCGGCCGCGTCCGCACGGAGGGCCGACGCGCACGTACGCGCGGACGACTCGCGCGCGGGTGCGAGCATGAGCGCAACTCCGGTCGAACGCTCGCGGCCGGCCGAGACGATCGGCGGCCTCCTGGCGGCGGTGGCGATCTTCGTCAGCCTGACCGGCGTTGCCTACAGGCCGCTCCGGTTGATCCCACTGGCCATTCTCCTCGCTCTCATCGCCCTTGCGATCGGCGGACGGAATGAGCGTCTCGCCGGCTATGCCGTCGCCACAGGTGCCGTGTGTTTCGTCGTCGGCATGGCTGCCGCGGTCATCACGAGCAATCCGCTCTGGTAAGCCGCGCGCGGCGGTGCCGTTCGCGACGGTGCTACAAAGAACACGGTGGCTGACGTCGACGGCCTGAACGCGGGTTTTGCGCGCGACCTGCTCGAGGACTACCTCGAGAACCCGGCTGCGGTCCCGACCGAATGGCGGCAACTCTTCGAGAGCGGTCAGAGCGACGTGGTCGCCGCGCATCCCGGGCTCGCGCGCCTGCTCGAAACGCTCGAGAACGGCCATCAGGCGGCTTCCGTTCCCGTTTCGGAGCCCGAGATTCGCGCCGAGGTGCCGAGCCCGGCACCAGCGCCTGCCGCCGAGCCGGCGCCCGACGAGCTCCTCGGCGCCGTGGCGGCCGCGATGGCGCTCGTCAAGGCGCAGCGCATGCACGGACATCTAGCCGCGCACCTCGATCCGCTCGGCTCTGAGCCGCCCGGAGACCCGGCGCTCGAGCCCGAGCGTCTGATCCCGAAACTCACCCCGGAGCTGCAGGCGCGGATCCCCGCGAGCGTGCTCCGCCTCTACGTCCCCGGCGACACGCTTGCGGACGCCCTCCCACGGATGGTCGAGACGTATAGCGGGACGGTGGCGTACGAGATCGAGCACATCGCCGAGCACGAGAAGCGCGTTTGGCTCCGGCAAGCGATCGAGTCGGGGAAGTACCGGCAGCCGCTCTCACCCGAGGAGAAGAAGGAGCTACTCGCCGCGCTCTCGCGGGTCGAAGGCTTCGAGCAGTACCTGCGGCGCGCCTTCCTCGGCCAGAAGCAGTTCTCGATCGAAGGGCTCGACGTGATGGTGCCGATGCTCGACGAGGCGATCAAGCTCGCGTCCGAGAACGGCGCCCACGAGGTCGTGATCGGCATGGCCCATCGCGGCCGCCTCAGCGTCCTCGCCCACACCCTCGGGCTCGGCTACGACTCGATCCTGCGTGAGTTCGAAGGGGAGCGCACGATCGAGGCGGTCGTCGCCACCGAAGAAGGCGGAACGGGGGACGTCAAGTACCACCTCGGCGCCGAGGGGACTCGCTCGACTCCGTCCGGCGACATCACCGTCACGCTCGCCGCCAATCCGAGCCATCTCGAGGCGGTCGATTCCGTCGTCGAAGGCCGCGCCCGCGCAGAACAGACAGATCGGTCGACTCGCTACGGCATGCACGACCCGAGCATCGCCCTGCCGATCCTCATCCACGGCGATGCGTCGTTCCCGGGTCAGGGAGGCGTCGCAGAGACGCTCAACCTCTCCGAGCTAGACGGCTACTCGACCGGCGGCACGCTTCACCTCATCGCGAACAACCAGGTGGGGTTCACCACGGATCCTCGCGAAGGCCGCTCGACGCGCTACTCGAGCGACCTCGCGAAGGGCTTCGACGTGCCGATCATCCACGTCAACGCCGACGATCCGGAAGGCGCGATCTCGTCGATCCGCCTCGCGCTCGCCTTTCGGCGGCGGTTCGACAGCGACGTCGTCGTCGACCTCGTCGGCTACCGCCGCCACGGACACAACGAGCAGGACGAGGCCGCATACACGCAGCCGCTGATGGCGGCCCAGATCGCTTCGCATCCCACCGTGCGCGAGCAGTTCGCGCGATGGCTCGTCGAAGAGGACGTCGTCACAGAGGACCAGGCCGACGGGCTCGTCCGCGCGGTGACAGCGGAGCTCAGGCAGGCGCACGACGCGCTCAAGGCGACGTTCGGGACGCCCCCGCCGCCCGAAGGCAAGATCCCGTACTCGACGGGAGACGCCGTCGTGACGGCGGTTTCAGCGGACGTCCTGCGCGACCTGAACGAGGAGCTCCTGCGAGCTCCGGAGCACTTCACGATCCACCCCAAGCTGAAGGGGCAGCTCGAGCGCCGGCTCCGGACGCTTGACGAGGGCGGCATCGACTGGGGCCAGGCCGAAGCCCTTGCGTTCGCGTCGCTGCTCATCGAGGGGATTCCGATTCGCCTCACGGGTCAGGACAGCGAGCGCGGCACGTTCTCACACCGGCACGCCGTATTGCATGACGTCCAGACCGGCGAGATCTTCACGCCGCTTCAGAACCTCGACGATGCGACCGCGTCGTTCGAGATCTACAACTCACCACTGTCCGAATACGCGTGTCTCGGTTTCGAGTACGGCTACTCGATTGCGGCACCAGAGGCGATCGTCCTCTGGGAAGCTCAGTTCGGCGACTTCGTGAACGGCGCTCAGATCGTCGTCGACCAGTTCATCGTCGCCGGCCTGGCGAAGTGGCGCGAGACGACGCGCCTGACGCTGCTGCTGCCGCACGGGTACGAGGGCAACGGCCCGGAGCATTCGAGCGCGCGTCTGGAGCGATTTCTGCAGCTCGCCGCCCAGGAGAACGTCCGCGTCGCCAATCCGTCGACGTCGTCGCAGTACTTCCACCTGCTCCGCCGGCAGGCGCTCGACGCCGCGGGGCGCCCGCTGATCGTCATGACGCCAAAGGGACTGTTGCGGCTGAAGCAGGCGTCGTCGACGCTCCCGGAGCTTGCCGAGGGTCACTTCCACCACGTCATCAACGACCCCGCGGTTTCGCGAGACGCGGTCACGCGCCTCGTCCTCTGCTCGGGGAAGATCTACTACGACATCACGGGGCACGAGACCCGCGCGGAGGCGAAGCATGTTGCCGTCGCGCGGATCGAGCAGCTGTATCCGTTCCCCGTGAAGGACTACGCGGACCTGATCGCGTCGTATCCGGCGCTCCGAGAGGTGACGTGGGTGCAGGAGGAGCCTCAGAACATGGGCGCGTGGCGGACGATCCGCCATCGCCTCGAGGCGCCGCTGCAGGAAAAAGGCATCCGGCTCGCGTACATCGGACGGCCGTGGCGGGCAAGCCCGAGCGAGGGCTACCCGACCGCGCACCTCCGCGAGCAGGACCGCATCGTCCGCGCGGCGTTGAGTTAGGCGCACGCCGCGCGAGCCCTGCGGGCTCGGCGGCGTGCTCTTTCCTGCGCACTCCGCGGCAGCGCCTTCGGCGCTGCCGCTACGCCGCGCGTCTCCTCGCCCCTGGGCTTCGTCGCTTTTGCCTTGGGTTCGATTGCGAGCTACGGACGGCGGCGGGCGCGCGATCGCGCGCGGGCTGCCATCACGCTTCTGGCGACCTGCGGGCCGTGCCTCCGGGCGATCTGGAGCAGCTGCTGCCGCTGCCGCGGGGGTAGGCGGCGCCAGATGTCCCAGGCGGTGAGGGCAATTCCCAGCGGTCCGAGTCGGCGGGTCATCCTGGCCATAGGTGGATCTTCCCACAGTGCCCGTCCGTAGCCGCTCGTACACTCGCGTTCAACGAGTCTCGGAAAGGGGCTAGAATCCCGCGCTTGCGGTAAGTCCGTGTCCCCGAACAGGAGGCCCCCTTATGCCGGTAGAGGCACCGTCTGTTTTCGCGCAGGTCATTCAAGACCACCTCGAGTTGAAGGAGCGGAACGCGAAGCTCGAGGACTCCATGCCCATCGGTCACTACAGGACCGTGGATCCATTCGACAATCACCCGCTGTTCAAGACAGAGGAGCAGGCCCGGCTCGAGGAGACGATGGACGGTCAGCAGCCGGCCGTCGCGCTGGAGTCGACCGTGCTCGCGTGGCCCGGCGAAGAGACGGTCGAGCATGCCGGCCCCGAACTCGAGGTCGACAGCCACAATCTCTGGGGCCGAAGCCGCGACTTCGACTGGGGCGACTAGCCGGCGGCGCCCGCACGCCACCTGCGGCCTCGATTGCGGAGGCATAGGCTAGGCCCTCCTGCTCCGAGAGGAGGCTGTACATGAAGCGCCTTTTGCTGGGATTCGGCCTTGCGGCTGGTCTCGCGTACGCGGTTCGCGAGTTGTTCGCAGCGCCGCAGCCGCAACCGTGGGAGGACACGGACAACGATCCCGAGGATCTGAGCGGCGACCTCGCGCGCCGGGCCCGGGAGGCGGAAGGCGCCCAGGCTGCCGCAGAGGAGACGCGGATTACCTGAGCAGGCTCGCGACGACGCGCAAGTCGTCGACGAACGCCGCGAAGTTCGCGTCGCGTTCCGCGGGCTCTCCCCGCAGGATCGACGACGGGTGCACTGTCGCAGTGACGGCTTGCGCGAGATCGGACTCGAGCAGCTCGCCGCGGTGCTGCGTGACGCGGAACTGCCGCCCGAGGAGTGACTGCGCCGCCGTCGCTCCGAGCAGGACGAGCACCCGAGGTTGGACCGCGTCGAGCTCCGCCTCCAGCCACGGTCGGCAGGCCGTCATCTCCGCCCAGTTCGGTTTCTGGTGGATCCGGCGCTTGCCGCGTGCCTGCCACTTGAAGTGCTTGACGGCATTCGTGACGTAGGTCTGCGAGCGGTCGATCTCGGCAGCCTCGAGCGCCTCGTCGAAGACACGGCCGGCCGGCCCGACGAAGGGATGCCCCTGTTTGTCCTCCTGGTCGCCGGGCTGCTCTCCGACGAACATCGCCTCCGCGTCCCGCGCGCCTTCCCCGAAGACCGTCTGCGTTCCGACCTGCCAGAGGTCGCAGCCCCGGCAGCCGGCTGCGGCTTCGCGCAGCGCGTTCAGGGAGCGATTCTCCGGGAGGAAGTCTGCAGCCGATCCTGTCGCCGACCGCGCCATGCTCACTCGCGGCGGGGCGTCGCCGAAAAAGCATCGAGCCCTTCGGCGAAGCTGACGTACGGCACAGCCGGACGTGCTCGCTCACGGTCCTGCATCCGCTCGGCATCCTCGAGCGCGCGCTCGCGCGCTCGGAGCGATTCCTGTTGCGTTGCGAGCCCGGACTGCAGCCGAAGCACGTCGGCCTCGCGCGCAGCGAGCTCGGTCTCACGCTTCGCGAGCTGCCGCCGCATCTCGTCGAACCGGCGCTCGTCCTGTTCGAGCGAGCTCCGGCGCTCGTCCACGGATGCGGCTCGCGCGACGAGCTCGCGATCGCGCTCGTCGAGTGCGGCGGCTCGCGCCGCCAGGTCGCGATCCTCGCCGTCGCCTTGATCGGCGACGTCGCGCGTCGCGTTCGTGCGAGGCGCGCTTGCAGCCGCGAGCTGTTGCTCTGCAGCCTCTAGGGTCGCCGTTCTGCGCGCGAGCTCTTCGGTCATGCGCGAGACCTCCTCGCGCGCGCGTTCCGCCTCGGCCTCGTTTGCGGCCGTCACGCGTTCACGTTCCTCAAGTGACGCCTCGTCGCTTTTGAGACGGGCAGACGCCCGCTCGAGCTCTTGTTCCCGCTGCTCGAGCGAGGACCGTCGCTCTGCCAGGTGACGCTCGCGCAACGCGAGCGCCGCCAGCGCCTCCTCGATCTTCAGCTCGCGCGCGCGCAGCGCCGTCTCGCGCTCGATGACGTCGCGTTCACGCGGAGCGAAGGCATCGAGGCGTTGCTGGAGCTCCCTTTCGCGACGGCCGAGCAGCTCGTCCGCATAGGCGCGATCGGCGGGGGGGGTGTCCGCCGGCGGCTCCGACCGGCGGAGACGGAGCGCTCGACGACCGGAGCTCGATCGCGCTCGTGCACCCTCGAGCTCGCGTTCGCGTCGCTCCACTTCGAGCTCGCGCCGCGCGACGTCGGCGGCGCGGTCACGAAGGGCGCGCTTCATCTCCTCCAGCTCGGACAAATCCTCGCTTCGCTGACGATGGCGCTGCTCGGCGAGCCTGCGCGCCAGACCCAGCAGCTGCTCGCGATCAGGTTCGCCGTGTCGGTCGGTCGCTTCCCAGCCGAGCGACTCCCAGGAATCCTCGGACGGATCCATGGCGGGAGGGTAGCGCGGGACAAGCCGCGTTTGTCCCCTCGGAGCAGGGGAAAGCGGTAAGACGTACGAGCTTGGAAAGGAGGACCATGCCCAACAAGCGACCCAGCGTGAAGAACGAGAAGCAGTACGAGAAGCTGAAGGAGAAAGGCATGTCGAAGGAGCGCGCGGCGCGCATCGCGAACTCACCCGGCGCGTCGAGCCGCGGTGGGAAGAAGTCGCATTCGGGCTCGTCGCGGTCGAGCTCGAGCCAGGGCGGCACCACGGCGCAGAAGAAGGCCGCCGGCCGCAAGGGCGGCAAGGCGACTGCCAGCAAGCGCAGCTCCTAGCGCTCGGCTAGCCCTCGATGCGGATCCGTCGCGCCGTGTCGTGGCGGATCCGCACGGCGAAGTCGCCGCCGCCCAGTCCCCGGAGCGAATAACCCGACGCGGTCAGGTCGGCGCTCCCCGGCAAGAGGGTCGTGCCCGCGAGGATCCGGCGTGGCGCGTAGCTGAGCCGTAGCGTCTCGACGCCTTTCGCCTCGAACGTTCGGTAGCTGAGGCCGCGTTTGCGGTACGTGACTGCTTGCACGACGGACGTCGAGCCGAGCAGGTGGTCCCGCCTCTTGGGCGCCAGTTCGGGGATCGCCGCCATTGCCCAGTTGAAGCTCCGGAGGTAGTCGGCGTAGCCGTCGCTGAACCAGTAGGTGTTCGTGGATCGCTGGCCGCAGCACGAGATGCGGCCGTCGCTCCGTGCAAAGTACGTTGCGTAGTTCAGCGATCGGACGGCGAGCTCCCGTGCGCGCTCCTCGCCCGTCCGTGCATAGAGGAGGGCGTTCACCGCCGCCCAGCGCGACGTCGTGCTGCCGAGGCCGGCGCGCGAACAGCAGCCCGAGCCTCCGGGCCGCCGTTGCTCGTCGATTCCCCATGCTCCTGCGAACGGGCCTCGACTGAACGTCGCGCGAACCCAGCGGACGAGCTCCTCCGCGTGCTGTCGCCACGCGGGGTCCAGCGCCTCCGGCGAGCTCTGGCTCAGCAGGTAGTGCGCCGTGAGCGTCGGCGTCGCCTGATTGCGGCTGCCGGGGAAGAAGGGAACGTCTTCGTAGAAGCCGCTCCAACGGTTCCAGTCGGTGCTTGCGGGGTTGAGCTGCCGGTTCATGAGCCAGGACAACGCCATGTCTCGCGCGCGCCGATACAACGCCGTCGAGCCCGCGCCGACTTCGATCAGCTCGTCGAGGAGCCGCACCGGCCCGACGACGAGCCCTCCGAACTCGGCGCCGTCCAGGACGCGTCCCGTGCGCGCGTCGACACGGAACGGCCACGGCGTATGCGCATCGTCGCCGGTCCGCACGTGACGCGCGAGCGCGTTACCGGCCCGCACCGCCGCCGCGAGATAGCGTCGCGCCCCGGTCAGCTTGTAGAAGTGCAAGTAACCGAGGCCCAGCAGTCCGACCTTGTCCGGTTCCGTGCCGCCGTAGAAGCGTCGCGGCACCCCGGCGAGACATCGGCCGTACGAGCGTTGTCCCGCGCAACTCGTGGCGAACGGCACGCGGGGCCAGGCCCAGCGGGCAGGCGTCGTCCCGTGCGCGAGCTGGTAGTCGAGCATCTCGCGCACGACCGCGATCGCGCGGCGATCCCCGGAGTACGGGTACCAGGCAATGAGCGAGTCGACGAATGCCGCATTCAGGAACGCAGGGTTGTGCTGCCAGTAGACGCCGCGCAGCGTCCCGCCGTCGAAGACGGCGTAGTTGAGATACACCCGCCGGCCCGTGCGCGGGTCCCGCGGAACCCGTCGCTCGACAAAGCTCCACCCGAGCCGCAGCACACGGTCGTAGCCGAGGCCCGCGTTCGGCCGGTACCACGGGAGGAGCCGGCCCCGCCGATCCAGGACCGCGCGGTGCCACGGAAGGAGCGGATGCACGGGCCGGTCGGCAGCAGACGAAGCTCTCGACGCCGCCGGCGCCCGTGACGGCATGAGGTCGAACTTCCGCAGCGCCGGTATCAGCATGAAGAACGGGCGCATGTCGGCGGCATGCGGCCATGAGCCGGTGACGACCTCGATGGGCGCGTCCGGGTGCAGGCGGCGTAGCGCACGCACGAACGGGGTCGACTGGTAGCGCCCTGGCACGACGCGGTCCGAACGGCTCCACCAGAGCTGCAGCGGCACGCCGGATCGCGCGATCGTCCGGACGTAGGCGATCGGGCTGCGCGCCTGGTAGGCACGCGGGAAGTCACGCGGCGTGCCGCCGATCTCGAACCGCGCAAGGCTCCGTAACCCCGATCCGATGTGGCGCCACGTTTGCAGGCAGCGCCGATTGCACCTGAGGCGTGCGAACTCGCGATAGCGACGGCGCATATCGGTGACCGCATCGAAGGCTGCCGCGCCGGCGAGCAGCCTCGGGTGGCGCGCCAGGAGGAGGAGAGTCTCCTGCGCGCCCATGCTCGCGCCGAAGGCATAGATGCGCGAGCGGTCGAGCCGCAGCCATGGAAACGCTCGTGCGACGAGGTTCGGCATTCGAGCGAGGTCGTCGACCTGGCCCGTATATCCCCACGAGAACCGCGCGAGCCGGCGCCCCTGTCCCTCTGGGTTGACGACTGCGAATGGACCGAGCGCCGGAAGGTTGTCCCAGCGCTTCACATTCTCCAACGCGGAGACGCCGCGCCCGTGCGGCGAGATGATGAGTGGAATCGCCGGGTGCCTGCGCGGCCCGTACCAATCGGGAAGAACGACGTACGCAGCACGTCGGAAGCCGTCGTGCGTCCGATAGTGGAGCGTCAGGACGCGGACCTGGACTTGCTCCCAGCCGTCGTCGGTCGCACCTGCGACGGAGGTGATTCCCGTCAAGCACAGGAGGACGGCAAGACACGAGATCCCCCTGCGCCCCATCCGGCCGGATCATTTCAGCGGCCGCCGCCGCTCACAAGTGCAATCCGAAGCTGTCGGGTCTTCGTAGGCGGTCTCTGGAAGGTCGAAAAGGGGCGATCCCGACCGAGTGGAGGAGAAATGGTGAGGAGATCTGTCTTCGTCGTGAGCGCCGGGGCGCTCACCCTCGCCCTTGTCGTGGCGGGCGGAGCCGGCGCGCGCGGCCAGGCGACGAACATCCGGATAGCGGCGGCGATGACGTCCGCCAACGAAACGCCGACGCCGAAAGGGGATGTGAGCGGTGCACGCGGCACTTTCACGGCGAGCCTGACAAAGACCGCGACGGGCGCATCGATGGATTGGCGGCTCGAGTTCAGCAACCTCAGCGGCAATGCGGTCGCGGCGCACGTGCACGTCGCTCCGCCGGGACAGCCGGGACCCGTTCGCGTGCCGCTGTGTGCTCCTTGCACGAGCGGCGCCACCGGCACGGCAAACATCGACGCTACCGTCCTCGACGCGATCCAAAACAACCGCGCCTACGTGAACGTGCACACGCCTACCAACCCGGCGGGCGAGATCCGCGATCAGGTCTCGAGCGTCGCGGCGACCAAGGCCACCCTCCGCGCAGCCCAGGAGCGGCCGAAGCCGAAGGGCAAGGTTCGCCGCGCACGGGGAACCTTCACGGCGACCGTCACGAAGACCGGCGACTCAGGTGTGATCACCTGGCGGCTGACCTTCAGCAAGCTGACCGGGCGCGCCATCGCCGCGCACATCCATAGCGGCCCGCGCGGCAAGGCCGGTCCCGTGATCGTCCCGCTCTGTGCGCCGTGCAGGAGCGGTGCGCGCGGCCGAGCGACCGTCGACGCATCGGTCCTCAATTCGCTCGAGTCGGGCCGCTCCTACGTGAACGTCCACACCCGCAAGAACGCAGCCGGAGAGATCCGCAGCCAGATCGCGGCCCTCTCGCTGAGCCTCTCGTAAGCACCGACCTCGAGGCGGGATCCGGCTTGTGCCCGGATCTCGCCTCAGGTCATGCCGCTCCGATGTTGTGGTTGGACGCCTCTCCTGCCTTGACGGCGGCGTGGCGCAGATTCGCCATCAACTCGCGGATGTTGACCTCGAGTGCCTGGCGCTCGCGCTCCTTCTGCTCGAGCCGACCACGAAGATCGTCTCGCGCAGCCTCGGCCTGCGCGAGCCGTTCTCGCAGATCGCGCTCGCGCCCCTCCGCGTCGTGCCGCTCGTGCTCGCCGTACGTCGAGAGCTTGCCGATCTCACGCTCGGCGGTCTTCGCGCGCTGGCGCGCAACGGTCAGCTGCTCTCGTAGGCTTGCAACGTCGGCCTCGGCCCGCCGCCGCCGCGTGCGCTCGTCGGCCAGCTCCGCCTCTCGTTGCACCAGGGTCTTCGAGAGGGAGTCGACCTCAGTCGCCAGCAGCGCAAGTTCGACTGCAAGGTTTCGCTCGTTCATCTGTTCACGGTCCGCTTCGCCCCCGATGTAGTCATCCCTTCCCACGAAAACGTCCGAGGAACCTGGCCGGGCCGTTCGCGGCAACGGCCCAAACCCTACGCGGGAGCGCCGGGCGATCGGTGAAACTGGACAGCGGTGACGGTCGGCATCCTTCATCCGGGCGAGATGGGCGCCGCCCTCGGGGCCGTGCTGCGCGTAAAGGGCGAGCCCGTGGTGTGGGCCTCGTCGGGACGCAGCGTGGCTACGGCCGAGCGGGCGCGCAACGCGGGCCTCGAGGATGTCGGGGCCGTCGACGATGTCGTGAGGCGGAGCGATGTCGTTCTCGCCGTGTGCCCACCCGCGGCGGCGGTTGACGTCGCTCGCTCGCTCCCAGCCTTCAGAGGAATCTACGTCGATGCGAACGCGGTGTCGCCGGCGACGGCGCAAACAATCGCCGGGCTCGTCGATCGCTACGTCGACGGCGGGATCATCGGGCCTCCGCCGCGCGAGCCCGGCACGACCCGGCTGTACCTGTCAGGGAGTGATGCGTCAGACGTCGCGGACTTGTTTGCCGGCACACCCGTCGATCCGCGGGTCGTCTCGACGGACGTCGGCGCGGCATCCGCCGTGAAGATGACGTATGCAGCGTGGACGAAGGGCACGGCCGCTCTGTTGCTCGCGATCCGAGCCGTCGCTCGCGTGGAAGGCGTTGAAGAGACGCTCGTCCACGAGTGGAGAACGTCTCTCCCTGACCTGACCGAACGGTCAACCGTGGCGGCGCGCTCGGCTGCCCTCAAAGGATGGCGCTGGGTGGGGGAGATGGAGGAGATCGCCCACACGTTCGCCGCGGCAGGCATGCCCGAGGGGTTCCACCGCGCAGCGGCCGAGGTCTACCGCCAATCGTTGCCGGCGAAGTAGAAGGCGGCGACGAGAACTGCGTACGTGCAGATGAGGAGGGCGCCGGCCGCGCGTGACGTCGTCTGAGGCGCTAGAGCCGCTGCCACGACGCCGGCGGCGATGCCCATGGCGATCAACTCGATCGGACGCATGCTGAGCGAGAGTGGGTCGATCGCCCACGACAGAATCGCAACGAGCGGGATGAGGAACCCGGCGACCTGGCTGGCCGACGCCAACCCGATCTCCGCTGCCAGCCTGAGCTGGCCGCGCGCTGCGAGGAGCACGGCGCTTCCGTGCTCGGTGATGTTCCCGACGATTGCCACGATCACGGCCGCAACGAAGAACTCCGACAGGTGTGCCTGTCGCGCGAAGTCTTCGAGCGAGCCGACCAGGGTCTCGGTGACGAACGCCGTGGCCACCGTCGCACAGCCGAGCACGATGATCGCAAGCCGCAGCGACCACCCGTCCGGCTCGGTCACGGACTGCTGCAT
>JBKPMS010000067.1:0-12842 GCA_046732275.1 Actinomycetota bacterium
CCATCCGGGTCTGACCCCAAACGCGCGCCAAACCGTGTCGGAAGTGGAAAGGTTTTGCAACGTTCTTTCCACAAGCCCGATTCAGCCGATGAGCCGGTAGCCGCGCACGTAGTCGACGACGAATTCCTTCGGCTACGAGCTTGTCGGCTGATCGTCACTCGTCGCCGGGAACTCGTAGATGCCGAGCATCAGCTGCATCGGGTACGACGGCGACTGGGCGACGGCCTTGACCTGCTCGCCGTCGACGGAGAAGACGATGCCGTCCGGAGTCCACTCGGCGGCGTAGACGTGGAAGTCGCGGGCGTCGATGCGAATCGCCTCCTGCGAGAACTCGTCGACGATGTGCGAGTCGTCGAAGGGATGGACGCCCATGCCGACCGCGGCGTGATCGTCCGCGACGTCACGACCGAAGATCTCGCAGACGCAGATCTCCGCCGAACGCTGCGGCTCGTCCCCGTAGCCGATCATCCACAACGCCACCATCGTCCGCGGGTCGTCGTTCGCCGTCGCCCGAAGTTCGATCCGGCCGTAGTGCGGGAGGTAGAGACGGACGTCCTGCTGTTCCTCTCGCACGACCGCCGCTGGGTTGAACCGATGCTGGCCGACGCCACTCCCGACCGGCCCCGAGAACAACCCAGTCTGCAAGGAAGACACGCGGATCTCGGCGTCGAGCTGCGGACACCACGGCGGCTGGTCTTCCTCGATGAGGAGCCGCAGCACGCCGCCGCCCACCTCGTACCGTGCGGCCGACCGCTCCCTGCTGCTCCAGTGCGGCAGGTAGTAAGGAAGCCACCGATCCCGGTCGAGCTCCTCGCCCTCGAACGTGTCTTCGAACTCCAGCTCGAACACCGCAAGTCCGAGTCTGACGACCCGACGGGCGCCCGCGCTAGACCGATGCGTTTTCGACCGGAAGTCGGTCTAAAGGTTCTGACCGCAGCCACCGAAAGGAGAAAGCGATGCGTTTGACCGTGACCACATTCGTGACCTTGGACGGAGTGATGCAAGCACCGGGCGGGCCGGAAGAGGACCGCACCGGTGGCTTCGAGCAGGGCGGATGGCTGGTGCCGTACGCAGACGACGACATGGGCCAGGCGATGGTGGGCTTCTTCGACGAGGCGGATGCGTTTCTGCTCGGACGGCGGACGTACGAGATCTTCGCGGGGTTCTGGCCGAAGGTGACCGATCCGAACGACCCGATCGCGGGCAAGCTCAACAAGTTGCCGAAATACGTGCCGACTAGGACGCTCGAGCAAGCCTCATGGTCAGGGACGACGCTGCTCAAGGGCGATCTGGCGGGGGAGGTCGCCGAGCTGAAGACCCAACCTGGACGCGAGCTCCAGGTGCACGGCAGCGGCGTACTCGCGCAGGCGCTCATGCAGCACGGCCTCGTCGATGAGTACCGCCTCTTGACCTATCCGGTCATCCTCGGCCACGGCAGACGCTTGTTCGCCGACGGTGCGAAGCCGACGGCTCTACGCCCCGTCGATCACAAGACGACGAGCACCGGCGTCAGCATCGACGTCTATCAGCCCGTCGGCGATCCGACGTACGGCTCGTTCGGCCTGGACGACGAGCAACAGCTGACGTCGACGCTCGGCGATTCAGGTGGTGGCGCCTAGCTCGGCCGTCTCGGTGACGCGCCTCAGCTGCTCGTAATCCGTCAGATCCAGCCGCAGCGGCGTCAGCGAGACGTACCCCTGGTCCACGGCCCAGAGATCAGTCCCCTCCTTGAGCCGTTCCAGCGGGACGACCGTGAACCAGAAGATCTGGCGCCCCATCGGATCCTCGTCGGCCACGATCTTGCCGTTGTACTGGTCGACTGCCTGCGCGGTCCACCGCAGGCCGCGAGGCTGCGCGGGGAAGTTCACGTTGACGAGCTCCCGCTCCTGGCTCTCCAAGACGCATTCGAGGACGCGGTCGACCCAGGGCTCGATGGCGGAGAGATCCGACGCCTCGTCATTGATCGGCGCGCTCAAAGCGACGCCGCGGACGCCGAGAAGCACGGCCTGCTTAGCCGCCGCAAGCGTGCCCGAGTGCCAGGTGGAATTGCCGAGGTTCAGCCCGAGGTTGATCCCGGAAAGGACCACGTCGACGTGGTCCCACTGGTTGATGCCGAGTGCTACGCAGTCCGCCGGCGTGCCGTTCACCCGGTACGCCTCGATCTCGTCGAAGATCCGCGTCGGCCGGAAGCGCACGGGCCGCGATGCCGTGATGGCATGGCCGGCGGAGGACTGCTCCACGTCGGGAGCGACGACACGCACGTCGCCGAAGTTCGCGGCCCTCCGCGCCAGCGCCGCGATTCCGGGACTGTAGATGCCGTCGTCGTTCGAGACAAGAATGCGCATTCCGGGTACGTTTGCCCACCGCCGCCCAACTTGGAACGTTGACCCGATGCGCGTGCTGCTGATGTCGAACCCCTCCGCCGGCGGGAACGGCGCCGACGCTCGAGACCTCACCGAGCTCCTGGAGGCGGAGGGACATGACATCGTCGAACGGTCGGTGAAGGAGAGCGGGTGGGAGGACGCTCTGGCACTCGACGCCGACCTCGTCGTCGTCGCAGGCGGCGACGGAACCGTCGCGAAGGTGTTCAGGCAGCTCGCGGGGCGCGACAAACTGGCGACGATCCTCCCGATCGGCAGCGCCAACAACATCGCCACTTCGCTCGGCTACGAGGAGGACGACCCAAGCCGGCTGGTACGGACGTGGCCTCGTGCTGAGCACAGAAGGCTCGACGTCGGCTCCTTCCGCACCGCCGACGAGCGCTTCGCGTTCCTCGAGGCGGCCGGCGGCGGCCTCTTCGCCGAGATGCTCGTGCGCGCGGGCGAGCTCGGCGGCAAACCCGCTGGAGACGCAAAGGTGGAGCTCGGCCTGAGCCTCCTCCAGGAGACCATCGCCGAGATACCGACCGTCGAATGGACCGTTGAAGTCGACGGAGTCGATCTCTCCGGTGAGCTCATAGGCGTCGAGGCGATGAATACGAGCTTTCTCGGGCCCAACGTCCCGCTCGCCCCGGGCGCCGACTCCGCCGACGGCATGCTCGACCTCACGCTCGTCCGTGACGTGGACCGGGGTGCGTTGGTGGCGCACGCGAAGGCGCGGCTCGAGCAACGTGCTGCACCGCCCCTCCAGCTCGACGTCCGACGCGGGCGGCGAGTCTTCCTGAAGCCGAACGGCGACGCGTCATTGCATTACGACGACGACGTCGTCGACCACGCAGACCGGAGCAGCGGCTTCACCGCCTCTGTCGAGTCCGCGCTCGACGTGTTGGTCCCCCGCGACCTCTAAGAGCCGTGGCGCCATCCCGAAGGGTCGAGCACGGTGTCGTGGTCGCGCACCGTTCGGTCCTCGAGCCCGCTGAACACGCCGACGAGCGCGAGCAGGAACAGCCCGAAGAGGAGGAGCACCAGTAAAGCGGCGCCGATGACGGGTACGAGGGCCACGGCTAGGAAGAGGGATCCAACGGCCACGATTGAGCTGAACATACGCATGTCTATCTCCTTGTCGTTGCTGGGCTGGGAGCGGTCACATCGGCCGACTCCCGTTCGTCATCTGTATGACGGACAACGAGAGAAGGATGTGACAGATGACTTCGGCGAACTGGCAGACAGACGAGTTCGAGCGACACCGAGGCCACCTCCGCGCGGTCGCCTATCGCATGCTCGGCTCGCTGAGCGATGCGGACGACGTCGTCCAGGAGGCATGGCTGCGGCTGAACCGCGCCGACGCCGGCGCAGTCGAGAACATGCGCGGCTGGCTCACGACCGTCGTGGCGCGACTGGCTCTGGATGAGCTGCGAGCTCGGAAGGCGCGGGGCGAGGACTACGTCGGCTCATGGCTGCCCGAGCCGGTGGTCGCGCCGGAGAGTGGAGACAATCCCGAGCAGGAAGCACTTCTCGCCGATTCGGTCGGTCTCGCTCTGCTGGTCGTGCTCGAGACGCTGACGCCGGCCGAGCGGCTTGCCTTCGTCCTCCACGATATGTTCGCGTTGCCGTTCGACGTGATCGCACCGATCGTGGAGCGAACGCCCGACGCGACCCGCCAGCTCGCCAGCCGCGCACGCCGCCGCGTCCAGGGCGCAACCCCGAGACAGGACGCCGATCTCGCCGAGCAGCGCTCGGTCGTCGACGCGTTCCTGGCTGCTGCTCGTCGAGGCGACTTCGATGCGCTCGTCGCCGTCCTCGACCCCGATGTCGTCTTCCGCGTCGACCGCGGCGCGCTGCCGGCGGCCGCGCGTCAGCCCGCGGTCGTTCGCGGCGCCGAGGATGTCGCTCGGACCACCCTGGCACGGGGTGCCCGGTTCGCGCAGTTCGCCCGACCCGCCATGGTCAACGGCGCCGCAGGGCTCGTCATCGTGCCGGGACCTCGGCCGATCGCGGTCATCGGGTTCACCGTCGCGGAGGGCCGGATCGTCGAGATCGACCTCGTCGCCGACCCGGCCAAGCTCCGGGATGTCAACTAGATGGAGCGCTGATACGCGCGGAAAGCCCGCGTCGCGAGCGCCCAGCTCAGTATGAGCAGCGCGGACAGGAGCGCGATGCGCGACCCGACGAGGCTCCAGTCTGTGTGTTCTTGCGAGGCGGCGGCGCGACCGGCTTCCACGGCCCAGTTCACCGGGTTGAAGCGCGCGATCGATTGCACCCAGTCCGGGATGAGGTTCTCAGGCATGAACGTCGTCGAGAGGAAGGTGATCGGCAGCGTGATGAATGTCACCGCTCCGATCAGCGTCTCTCGCTCCTTCGCCACGAGCGCGAGCCCGTTCGACAGCGCTGCGATGGAGCCGCCGAGCAGGCAGCAGACGAGCAAGAGAATCGCCACGCCGGCGACGCCGTTCGCGAACGAGGCGCCGGCGATGAGCCCAATGATGATGATGATCAGCACCTGCAAGCCGATGGTGATGATGGCGTAGAGCAAGCTGCCGGCGTTCAGCGCACCGCGCCAGAGCGGTGCGACGAGCACGCGGTCGAGCACGCCGCGGTGCATGTCCTCGATGAAGCCCATGCCGTTCCAGCCGGCCGACATGACCGCCGTCATCACGGCCACCCCGGGCGTCAGGAACACGATGTACGAGCTGCCCTCGAAGCCGGGGATCTCGACGACGCTCTTGAACAGCTGGCCGAACAGAAGCAGCCAGATGATCGGCTGCACGAGCGCGATCGCGACCCACGCAGGCTGTCGGACGAACGCTCGGATGTAGCGGAGATTGATCTGCCAAGTTTGCTGTAGTGCGACTGTCAAGCTGCCTCCCTCATGTCAGCCTCTTCGAACGTGCGCCCAGCGTGGCGCAAATAGACGTCGTCGAGCGACGGACGCGCCGTTGTCACCGACGCGACTTTGATACCGGCCGACTCGAGCGCCGCGAGCACTTCGGGGACGGCGGCCGCGCCGTGATCGGCGCACGCACGTGCCGTCCGTCGACCACGACCTCGCTAAGCGACGCCACCCGCGCAAGGACCGCCTGAACCCTCAGGTCCGAGTCCCCGTTGGCGAGCTCGACGTGGACAGCGTCTCCCTTCAGCTCGGCCTTCAGCTCGTCGGGAGTCCCGGTGGCGACGACACGGCCGCGGTCCACGATCGCGAGCTGCGACGCGAGCCCGTCGGCCTCGTCCAGGTAGTGCGTCGTCAGGAGAATCGTCATCTGTTCATCTCGGGCGAGCCGGTCGATTTCGGCCCACAGAGCCGCGCGCATCTCCGGATCGAGCCCGGTCGTGGGCTCGTCGAGGAAGAGCACGCGCGGCCGGTGCAGCAACCCCATCGCGACATCGAGCCGCCGCTGCATGCCGCCCGAGTACGTTCGGACCGGGCGGTCGGCGGCGTCTGCGAGCCCGAACCTGTCCAGGAGGTCGTCAACCCGTCGAGTCAGGTCCGAGCCGCCGACTCCGTACAACGCTCCTTGGAGCGCGAGGTTCTCGCGCCCTGTTGCCTCTTCCGCCGACCCGTGGCGCTGCCCGACGACGGCGATCGCGTGTCGGACTCGCTGCGGCGCTTCGAGCACGTCGAACCCTGCGACACGTGCCTCGCCCGCATCGGGACGTGACAGCGTGGTCAGGATATTGACTGTCGTCGACTTGCCGGCGCCGTTCGGGCCGAGGAGCCCGAAAATCGTTCCTGCCTGGACGCGGAGAGTGAGGTCGTCCAGCGCCTGAACGTTGCCGTATGCCTTCCGGAGGTTGGTTGCCTAAATCGCTTCTTCCATTACTGCTCCATCCGCGTTAGACTGTTTTGACGATTAAGTCTTTTACCAAATGAAAGATTCGACTGTCAAGAGAAAGGCGCCGAGCCGCGCACGCAGGGAGCTTCTCGACCGTCTGTCGCTCGCGATTCGCGCTTCCCAGAACGTCTCGGAGGCGTTCGACGAGCATGTCGCGGCGGCCACAGGGATCAACCGCACCGACATGCGTTGTCTCGACATCCTCGGCCAGCGGGGACCGATTACGGCCGGGCAGCTCGCGAAGGCGATGCACCTGTCGAGCGGCGCGGTAACCACTCTTGTCGACCGGCTCGAGCGCGCGGGCTACGCCCGGCGACGACGCGACACGGAGGACAGGCGGCGCGTGCTCGTCGAGCTGGTCCCCGGAATGGTCGAGCGGGCGTTTCCGCACTACGAGCCGCTGTACCACGGCACCGTGCGTCTGTTGGAGAACCGTTCGGACCACGAGATCGAGCTCATGATCGACTTCCTCGAGAAGGGCCGCGAGATGGTCGAGCATGAGCTCGAACGGCTCGAGCAGGCGAGTCCCGAGGTCGCCTAGAGATTCTCGGCGGGGTGCGGCTAGCCGTAACAAAGAGGTCGGCTGACTCCACTGCGGTGCGGGTCCGGCGGCGGCCAACCTGGAACAACGATGACTGCAACGGCGCAGCCGCAGCAACGGAGCGATCGCGATCGCTGGATCGCGTTGATCGTCCTCTGCGCGGGATTTCTGATGATCGTTCTCGATCAGACGGTCGTGAACGTCGCTCTGCCGTCGATCCAGGATGACCTGAACTTCTCGCAGGCGAATCTCGCGTGGGTCGTCAACGCGTACCTGATCGCTTTCGGCGGGCTGTTGCTCCTCGCCGGGCGCCTCGGTGACCTGATCGGCCGGAAACGCATGTTCATGATCGGCTTGGCCGTCTTCACAGCGGCCTCCGCGCTCTGCGGCCTCGCCCAGAGCCAGGCGCTCTTGATTGCCGCGCGATTCATCCAGGGAGCTGGAGGCGCCATGACCGCCGCGGTGATCCTCGGGATCATCGTGACGATGTTCCCCGAGCCCGCGGAGAGGACGAAGGCGCTAGGCGTTTACACGTTCGTCGCGGCGGGCGGAGGCTCGATCGGCCTGCTCGCAGGCGGTGTCCTCACGCAGCTCATCAACTGGCACTGGATCTTCTACATCAACCTTCCCATCGGTCTCGCGACCGCGATCCTGACGTCGAGGCTGCTCGACCGCGACGAGGGCATCGGGCTCGACCGGGGCGCTGACATACCGGGCGCTCTGCTCGTCGTCAGCGCGTTGATGATCGCGATCTACGCCATCCTTGAGGCGGGCGACCGCGGCTGGGCGTCTCTGCACACGCTCGGCCTCGGCACGGTTGCGATCGTCCTGCTCGTCGCGTTCGTCGTCCGACAAAGCCGCGCGCGAAACCCGCTCGTGCCGCTCCGTATCTTCCGGTCGCGGGTCGTCTCCGCAGCGAACGGAATCCAGGCGCTCGCGGTTGCCGGGCTGTTCGGGATGTTCTTTCTCGGGGCGCTCTACTTGCAGCGCGTGCTCGGTTACGACGCGATCGAGGTCGGCCTTTCCTTCCTCCCCGTTGCTCTGATCATCGGGACGCTGTCCGTCGGCGTCTCGGCTCGGCTGATCATGCGTTTCGGTGCGGCGGCGACGCTGATTCCTGGGCTCGCCATGATTGCGATCGGGCTTGGGCTGCTGGTCCGCGTGCCGGTGGAAGGGCACTACGTGACAGATGTCCTGCCCGTGATGCTCCTGATCGGCGTCGGCGGCGGACTGGTCTTTCCCTCGATCTTCACGCTCGCCCTGTCCGGTGCCGGTCCCAGCGACTCAGGTCTTGCCTCCGGCCTGGTCAACACGTCTCAGCAGGTCGGCGGCGCCCTCGGGCTTGCGGTGCTCGCGAGCCTCTCGACGACGCGCAGCGACAGCCTTCTGAGCAGCGGCGACTCCAGCGCCTCGGCTCTCACGAGCGGTTACCAGCTGGCGTTTGCGGTCGGAGCCGGACTCGTCATTCTGTCGATCGTTCTTGCCGCGATCCTCCTGCGCTCTCCGGCGGAGGCGGTCGAGGTGGAGGCGGGAGCGGAGGCCGAGCCGGCGCTCGCGCAGGAGGAGGCGGCCTAACCGCGGCTCAGGCGGCGGTTTCTTTGACGACCTCCGCGAGCTCAGCCCGGAGCCGCTCGATCTCGGCCGTGTGCGCCTCGATCTCCACGACCGAGCCGCCGTCCTCCTGAAGTCGCGAGCGGGCGTGCACGAGGCGCTTGATGCGTGACACGAGATGATCGATGAGCTTTCGACGCGGATCGTGACCGTTCACGTGCGCGAGCTCGACGCCGCGCTGCCTCGAAGCCTCGTGGACTGCAGGAAGGAACTCGACGAGATCCCGTTCGCGAAGCCATCGTTCGAAGTCGACGATCTGCGACGTCGGCCAATCGGCCAGGCGTCGGCGAACCCAGTGCTCGAAATCCCGTTCGCTCCTCATGCGGTGGCCTCGCAGACGAAGGGGTGACGAGCGTAGATTGCCGAACGGTCGGGCTCCTGCCAGCGTGGGTGACCGGTCTTCTGAAGTACGGTTATCCGTACTCCTGACCTGCGGACGGGGCGGCTTACGGATGGAAGCGAAGGCGATCGACGATCTTGTCGACCGTCTTCCGCTCGGCCCGCAGGGCGATCCCGATGAGGTCGAGCTCTTCGGCGGCGATCGGGGCCACAGCGGCTCGGTTCGCGTCGTCGTGATTCGTGGAGAAGAGCTCGCGCGTATAGATCGCGGGAGTGACGTTGCGACTCATCGCCCGGTCGTAGGCGCGGCGTAGGGCCGGGGCGTCTGCTTCGTACACGAGCACCGGCTGCACGAACATCGGCAGATATTCGTTGCCCGACGCATCCCGGTACGGCTCTCCGACGACGCCGGAGACGGTGCCGGCGATACCGCTGACGAGGAATGCCGTCACGTTCGTCTTCTGCCAGACGGCCAGGTCGTCGAGGAGGACGACCGCGATCTTGGTTTCGAACTGCATCGGTCGGCGGTCGCTCATCGTAATTTCATCCGGGGCGGGTAAGAACGAGGAAGATGCGGGATCGACCGAAACGTCTGAGGCTAGCCGCGGGTTGCGCCGCGATCGCTCTGCTCGGCCTGGTCGCGGGCGCCTGGAGCTCCGGGCCGAGCGATATATCGACGTCAAAGGCTGCCGGAACGACGACGTCGGCCTCCCAGCTGGCACCGATCCGCGGCCGGTACGCGCCGGTGATCCGGCCCTCGAACTTCGTCGACGTCGTCGACAACCCGTACTGGCCGCTCGAGCCGGGCACGGCGTTCCATTTCAAAGGCGTAAGGGGGACGAGGCCGCAAGCGGACGACATGGTCGTCACGCATCAGACCAAGATGATCCTCGGAATCAAGTCCGTAGTCGTCCGGGACACCGTGTCCGAGCGCGGGAAGCCGGTGGAGCGAACCTTCGACTGGTACGCGCAGGACAAGCAGGGCAACGTCTGGTACATGGGCGAGGACGCATTCGAACTAGAGCGCGGGCGACTCGTCAAGGCGAGCGACTCGTGGAAGGCCGGCGTCAATGGCGCGAAGCCCGGGATCATCATGCCCGCGCATCCTCGACCGGGCGAGAGGTACCGGCAGGAGTACTACCCGGCCGGCGAAGCCCTCGACGAGGCGCGGGTCGTCAGCCGCCGCGGGGCAGTCAAGGTGCCCTACGGCAGCTTCAGCCGCGTCCTGGTCACCAGCGAGTTCAGTCCGGTCGAGCCGCAGACCGAGCGGAAGTTCTACGTCGCAGGGGTGGGCGAGATCTCCGAACGCGTGGTGAAAGGGCATCACGAAGAGTTTCGGCTCGTCAGCGTGACGCACTGAGCTCAACGGCGCACGGGATCCTCGCCCGGATCGTCGTCCCGCCGCCGGGCGGGCTGTCGACCGAGAGCGTCCCGTCGAGCGCCTCGATTCGGTCACTCAGGCCGCGCAGCCCGGAGCCGTTCTGCGGATCGGCGCCGCCGATCCCGTCGTCCGCAACCTCGATCAAGGCGAAGCCGTCCTCGCGGGCGACGATCACGTCCACGCCCGTTGCGCCGGCGTATTTGGCGACGTTGGCAAGCGCCTCGGAGACGAGGTAGTACGCGGCCGCCTCGACCCGCGCCGGCAGGCGCGCGTCGTCGGGGACGTCGAGGTCGACCGGCAGCGTGGCTCGGTCGACGAGAGCCCGCAATGCAGGCGCCAGGCCGCGGTCCGTGAGAACGGCCGGATGGATCCCTCGTGCGAGCTCGCGCAGCTCCTCGAGCGCGACGTCGAGCTCGGCGCTCGCCGCGGCGAGCAGCTCGTCGGCGGTCTCCGGATCGGAGGAGAGCTTCCCCCGCGCATGCCGAAGTGACAGCGAGAGCGAGACGAGGCGCTGCTGTGCGCCGTCGTGGAGATTGCGTTCGAGCCGACGGCGCTCGTCGTCCGCCGTCGAGACAAGGCGGGCGCGAGATGCGGCCAGCTGCTCTCGAGCCTCCTCGTTTGCGAGCGCAACCGAGACGAGCCGGGCAAACCCATTCAGACGCTCCTCCGCGCCCGCGGGGAACACGCTGGGCGGAGTGAGTCGTGCGGTGATCACTCCCCAGAGACGGCCGCCGACGATGATCGGCGCGGCGATGATCGAATTGGCGCCGATCATCCGCAGGTAATACGCGAACCCGGCTTCGATGCCGTCGTCGAGGCCGAGACGGACGGGGCGGCCTGTGGTGTAGACGATCTGCGACGACGTCCCGGCCTTCGCCGGCGCGCGCTCGCCGACCGCCCCGGAGTACACGCCCGGCTTGCTCCAGCGACCGACCGTAACGGCCATGCCACCCTCCTCGTACCGCAGGAGATTCGCCGAGTCAGCTCCGAGCACGCGGGCGACTTCCTCGGTGACCAGGTCGAAGATCCCCTCGGGGCGGCCTTCGCCCGCGACCGCCAGGGCGACGCGGTGGAGAGCCTGCTGCTCGACCTCGTGGCGCTTGCGGTCGGTGACATCGCGGATGACGGCCAGGAACTCGTCGCCGCCGCTGGCGATGAAGCGGCCCTCCATGTAGCGCAGGTCGCCTTCGAGGTCGAGCTCCCACTCGACCGTCTGCAGCTTGCCGGTCTCGAGCGCGAGCCGCCCCGCGGCCATCAGCCGGTCGACGACTTTCCGCCGGAGCGGTGCGTCGTACACGCTCCTCCCGACGGCGACGCGTGTCGGCGTCGTCGACAGCGCTTCGTTCTCCTGGATGTCGAGCACGATGCCCTCGGCGCTGACGCGGAACATCTTGTCCGGCATCGCGTCGAGCAGCGCTCGATTACGCCGTTCGCTCGCCTCCAGCTCGAACAGGAACCGGTCCCGCTCGACCTCGAGCGCGACGAACGCCTTCACCTTGCCGAGCAGCTCCGGTTTCCGGCCCACCGCGGCGTCGTGGACGATCGCGGCCAAGCGACGTCCTTCGCGCTCGATCGGCGTCACGGCGCGGCCCGGCTCGACGTCCTCGAGCGCGCGGTGCCTGCCCTCGGTGTCCGCATACGCCCAGACGGGCCTACCGCACCAGATCAAGAACTCCGCGGTCGGATCGCCGAGCAGACCCCGGACGCGTGCTTGCAGCTCCGCGGGCAGTCCTTCGTCGACGCTCACGGCCTCATGTTGGCATGCGGCGCACACCCCAGACGTACGGCTGCCCACACTGTTCCGTCGGTCGGCTCGCGTCCCGCCTCACAATCCCGCAGCCTTGGCCGTTCCACGTACGGTGGGGGGATGACGGGCACCTCGTCCGACCGTTCGGTCTCGCGGCGTGCCTGGCTCCTGTTCGGCGCCATGTGCGTCATCTGGGGCATCCCGTACCTGCTTATCCGGGTCGCGGTGCGCGAGGTCTCGCCGGAGTTCCTCGTCCTCGCGCGGACGGGGATCGCGGCGCTCTTGCTTGTGCCGATCGCCGTCGCGCGCGGGGAGCTTCGCCCACTGCTACGCCACAAGACGGCGCTCCTCGTCTTCACTGCCATCGAGATCGCGATCCCGTGGCTCTTCCTCTCCTCGGCCGAGCAGGATCTGTCGAGCTCGCTCGCCGGCCTCCTGATCGCTGCGGTGCCGCTCGTCGGCGCGGTGGTCGTATGGGCCACCGGTGGGCGGGACGGGCTCGACCGAATCGGTGTGATCGGCCTGCTTGTCGGGTTCGCCGGAGTGGCCGCGATCGTCGGCGTCGACGTCGCCGGCGCGGGCGCTCGACCGCTGCTCGAGATGGCGATCGTCGTCATCGGGTACGCGGTCGGGCCGATCCTCCTTGCGCGGTACCTCAGTGATGCGCCGGCGCTCGGCGTGATCGCCGCATCGCTCGCGCTGACGACGGTCGTCTATGCACCGATCGCTGCCTTCTCCTTCCCTTCCGCGATGCCCGCGGGTCGTGTCGTGGCCTCGATCGTCGCGCTCGCAGTCGTGTGCACAGCGCTGGCGTTCGTCCTCTTCTTCGCCCTCATCGGCGAGATCGGCCCGGTTCGGGCGACGGTCATCACCTACGTCAACCCGGCCGTCGCGGCGGTGCTCGGCGTGACGATCCTGAACGAGAGCTTCACCGTCTCGATGGGGCTCGGCTTCGCCCTCGTGCTCATCGGCTCGGTGCTCGCCACGCGGCGCGGACGGGCGGCTGCTCGCCCGG
>JBKPMS010000068.1:0-13256 GCA_046732275.1 Actinomycetota bacterium
CGGTGTCGGACACGCAGAGCGTCGTCGACCAGGTCGCGAACCGCGAGCTCGAGCTCGGCATCGTCGGAGCGGGCCGCCGCCATCGCGGTGTCGTCTTCGAAGCGTTCTTCCGCGACGAGGTCGTGCTGGCGTGCCCGCCCCACCATCCGTTCGCCGGCAAGACGATCTCGATCGACGAGCTCAAGAGCGCGCCGCTCATGGTGATGCAGGAGGGAGCCGGCGTCCGTCACGTGATCGAAGACGAGCTGCGTCGTGCAGGCACGCGGCTGCGCGACCTCGACGTGCACCTCGAGCTGGGGCTGCAGGAGTCGGTCCGCACCGCCGTGCTCGCGGGATACGGGATCTCGTTCATCTCCCGGCTGGCGATCGAGGGCGATCTCGCCGCCGGACGGATCGTGACCGCACGCGTTCGGGGCCTCGATCCGGTGCGCGAGATCTTCGTCGCGCGAGCCGGCGGCCGTGCGGAGACGCGCGCCGCGAGGGCGTTCATTGCCTTCGCCCACGAGAGCCTTCCGACGTGATCGTCCGCTGGGGCGTTGCGGAGCTTCCCGGCGTTTTGCAGGAGCTTCGTATCGACCGGCCGTTGCTCGTGGCGAGCGAGCGGCGGCGCGAAAACGATCTTCCGGTGCAGCCATCGGCGAACTGGACGGAGGTGCCGTCGGACCGCGTGGCCGAGGCAGCGGCCCAGGCCGGCGATGGCGTGCTCAGCATCGGCGGAGGAAGCGCGATCGATCTCGGCAAGGCGATCTCGGCGGAAGCGGGCGTCCCCGTCGTTTCGGTGCCGACGACGTATTCGGGCGCCGAGTGGACGCAGTTCTTCGGCATTCGCGATTCCAACCGGCGCATGCGCGGCGGCGGCGCCGGCGCCATCCTCGGCGGTGTCGTCTACGAGCCGGCGCTGACGCTCTCGTTGCCACGGCCGGAAACGGTTGGCACGGCTCTCAACGCGCTCGCACACTGCGCAGAGGCGCTGTACGTTCGGGGTCACAACCCGGATGCAGATGCGCACGCGCTCACCGGTGCGCGGCTGATCGGCGAGTCACTCCCGCGTGTCGTCGAAGCCCCTGAGGACATCGACACGCGGACCGCGCTCCTCGAAGGCGCGATGCACGCGGGCATGGCGCTCGGCGGGTCGATGCTCGCGCTCGGCCACGCGATGGCGCAGGCGCTCGGCGGCCGCTACGGCCTCCCGCACGGGGCGATGAATGCACTGACGCTTCCCGAGGCGCTGCGCTACAACGAGGAGGTCGCACCGGAGGCCGTTGGGCGCTTTCGCGAGGCCGTCGGCACCGACGTCGAAGAGCTAGTCGCGCTCGGCGGTTTCGGGCGGCTGCGTGACTTCGGCGTGCCGGAGGACGACCTGCCGGCGGTCGCGGCCGCGACCGCTGAACGGGCCGGCGCCAAGGCGAACCCGCGCCCAGTCTCGGCCCCCGACATCGAGCAGCTCCTGCATAACATCTACTAATCGTTCGCATTAGTACCGCCGTGGTATCGTCTCGTGGTCGTGGCGGACCTCTCTTTCGACGTGCTCGTGGTCGGCAGCGGCGCCTCGGGTCTCGCCGCCGCAGTGTCCGCCAGTCATGCCGCCCGCGTGGCGCTCGCGACGAAAGGCGCCCTGCAATCCTGCAACTCCGCGAAGGCGCAGGGCGGAATCCAGGCGGCGTTCGGCGACGACGATTCGCCGGAGCAGCACGCTGGTGACGTCTGGAAGTCGTCGCACGAGACCGCCGACCGCAGGCTCGTCGAGATCCTGACCTCCGAGGCGCCGTCGGCGATCCACTGGCTCGAGGAACTCGGCGTGGAGTTCACGCGCGAGAACGGCGGCTACCGCCTAGCCCGTTGCGGCGGAGCTTCCCGCAAGCGGCTGCTCCAGGTCGGCGACCGAACCGGCCACGCGATCACCGCTGCCCTTCGCGATGCGGTCGAAGCCTCCGTCATCCGAACGTTTCCAAAATCACCGCTCGCCGAGCTCGCGCGGACCGAGAACGGCTGGCGTGCACGCTGCGGGGACCATGCGATCGACGCCACGACGGTGGTCCTCGCAGCGGGCGGGCGGTGCTATCGCGTCGCGGAGGAGCGCGGCGAGCTGTCGACGAATCATCCGGGGGCAACCGGCGAGGTGACCCAGATTGCGGTCGACGTCGGGGCAGAGCTGCGCGACTTCGATGCGCTGCAGTACCACCCGAACGGCGGCGCCTGGCCACAGAACATGCAGGGCTACTCCATCCCCGAGACGACACGCGCCTACGGCGCGGTTCTCCTGAACGCCGACGGTGAGGAGTTCACGGACTCGCTCGGGCCGCGGGACGCCGTCAGCCAGGCGATCTTCGACGAGGTGGAGAAAGGGAAAGGCGTCGAGACGCCCGACGGCCGTCCTGCCGTCTACCTTGACACGACGCGCATCTCCGAAGCCGATGCGAACGTCTCCCTCCCATACATGCTCCGCCGCTATCGCGCCGGCGGCATCGACCCGCTCGAACAGCGCATCCTTACGTACCCCGTACTCCACTACCAGAACGGCGGCCTCGTCATCGGCGAGGACAGCGAGACGACGATCGAAGGCCTCTACGCGTGCGGCGAGATCGCGGGGGGAACACACGGCCGCAACCGGATGATGGGGAATAGCCTGCTCGAGTGTTGCGTCTTCGGACGGCGCGCCGGTAAGGCCGCAGCGGAGAAGGCGACATGAGCACGATCACGACCACCGATCTCGAAGCCGCGGTCGAAGACGCTGCCGCGCATCTGTACGTCTGGGCGCTGAAGGACATTCCGCAGGACCTGCGCGACGCGCTCGCCGACGCCGCAGGCAAGGAAACCTCCGTGCCCGGCCAGCGCGTGCTGCAGACGATCTTGAAGAACGTCCAGATCGCGGACACCGACAATAACCTCGTCTGCCAGGACACCGGCATCGCCGTCTACACATGCCGCGTCGGCGAGCATTTTCCCCTGCATCCGGCGCGAATTTACGCCGTGCTGAAGACCGGCACGGAGCGGGCGACGATCGAGCATCCATTGCGCTCGAACGCGGTGCACACGATCACGCGAGAGAACACCGGTCCGAACACCGGCCACCGTCTGCCGATCGTGCACTGGGAGTTCGTCGTGGACTGGGACGGCCTCGACGTCAAGTGCATTCCGAAGGGATCCGGCAGCGAGAACATGAGTTTCTTGAAGATGTGCGTTCCCGCCGACGGCGTGAAAGGCGTCAAGCAGTTCGTCCTCGAGTCGATCGTCGGCGCCGGCGGCAAGCCGTGCCCACCCGGCATTGTCGGCGTCGGGATCGGCGGCAGCGCCGACTACGCGATGTACCTCGCGAAGGAGGCGATCGCCCGTCCCGTCGGCACGCGCAACCCGGACCCGCACGTCGCACAGCTCGAGGAAGAGCTCTTCGAGCTGCTGAACGAGACCGGCATCGGGCCGATGGGCCTCGGCGGCGACGTCACGGTCCTGCAATGTCATGTCGAGCACGCCGACACGCACATGACGCTCAACCCCGTGGCGGTGAACTACCAGTGCTGGGCGGCGCGCCGCGCGACTGCGCACGTCAACGCACACGGCGACGTGGAGTACGACCGTGAGTTCTGAGGCCAAACGACTGACGTTCCCGACGACGGAGGAAGCAGTCCGGGAGCTGCGCGCCGGCGACGAGGTCCTCGTGGACGGCCACATCATCGGGATCCGCGACCGAACGCAGATCCGGATCTTCGACCAGGGCGTCCCGCCGCCGCTCGACTTGAGCGGCGCGTTCCTGCTTCACACAGCTCCGGGCGTGCGGAAAGTGGGCGAGGGGCGCTACGAAAAGGTCTGCATCGGCACGACCACCTCGGCGCGAATGGCGCGCTTCACCGAGCCCCTCGGCCGCGACCACGGCGTCCGCGCGATCTGCGGTAAGGGCGGCCTTCCGGACGAGGCGATCGAGCCGATGCGCGAGTACGGCATGGTCTATTTCGCGATCGTCGGGGGTGCGGCCGCGCTCGAGACGACGCAGATCGAGGAGATCGAGGAGGTCTACTGGGAGGAGCTGATGCCGGAGTGTCTCTGGAAATTCCGCGTGAAGGATTTCGGCCCGCTCACGGTCGGCATCGACGCGCACGGCAACTCCCTGTTCCACGACGTGCAGGAACGCGCGAAGGCGAAGCTCGAGGAGCTCTATGAACGGCTTTGAGCTCGATCTGGCGCCGCGCGACGGCGGCCTGACCCACGTGATCGACAAGGGGCTCGGGACACGCGCGTGGGAGGACGTGCTCGAGACGTCCGGCGACTACATCGACATCATCAAGCTCGGCTGGGGGACGTCGTACGTGACGCCGAACCTGCGCGCGAAGCTCGATCTTCTCCGCGACAAGCCGGTAGTCATCGGCGGCACGTTCTTCGAGGCCGTCATCGTTCAGGACAAGGTCGACGAGTACAAGCGCTGGCTGCAAGAGCTCGGGCTCAAGCACGTCGAGATCTCGGACGGCGTCATCGATCTACCGCGCGAACGCAAGCTGGAGCTGATCGCAGACCTTGCGCGCGACTTCACGGTGCTCTCGGAGGTCGGCTCGAAGGACGAGGAGGTGGTCTACGCCCCGTACGAGTGGGTGCAGTGGATCAAGGAAGAGCTCGAGGCCGGCGCCTGGAAGGTGATCACGGAAGGACGCGAAGGCGGGACCGCGGGCATCTACCGTCCGACGGGCGAGATGCGCACGGGGCTCGTCGACGAGATCGTCCACGACGTCGACGTCGACTCGATCCTTTTCGAGGCGCCCTCGAAGTCGTCGCAGGCGTGGTTCATCCGGCACTTCGGCCCGGGCGTGAACCTCGGAAACATCCCGCCGGACGAGGTGATCCCGCTCGAGACGCTCAGGCGCGGGCTTCGCGGGGACACGCTCAGGGAGGTGCTGCTTGGCGACCGCGCCGGCACTCAGGCTCCCTGACGTCGAGGCAATGTCGGCCGAGGAGTCGCTCCTCTGGGCTCACGAGCAATTCGGCGAGCGCCTCTGCCTCACGTGCTCCTGGCAACGACAGTCGTCGGTGCTCATCCACATGATCTTCGGCGAGCTGGGCCTCGACGTCCCGGTCGTCGAGCTCGATACGCAGCTCTTCTTCAGGGAAACGTACGAGACCCGCGATCGCCTCGTAGAGCGCTACGGCCTCAAGCTCGAGCGCCCCGAGGTGATCACGGTGGCTCAGCAGGCGCTGCAGGAGGGACCGAACCTGTGGGAGCGCGATCCCGACCGTTGCTGCCACATCCGCAAGGTCGAGCCGCTGGAGCGCGCGCTCGCGCCGTACGACTCGTGGATCACGGGCATCCGCCGCGAGCAGGCGTTGACCCGCGCCGATGCGCAGCGCGTCGAGTGGTCCGAGCGCTACGGCGTCTGGAAGATCCAGCCCATCGTCGACTGGGACGCGAAGCGCGTCCAGGCCTACATCCAGGTCAACGAGATTCCGTACAACCCGCTGCACGACGCCGGCTATCCGTCGATCGGCTGCATCCCCTGCACGCGTCCCGTCGTCGCCGACGAGGACGAGCGTGCGGGACGGTGGTCCGGCTCGGACAAGCTGGAGTGCGGGATCCACATCAATGCCCCTCTCATCAAGGAGTCGAATGACTAACGGATTCACGCTCTGGTTTACCGGGCTAAGTGGCGCAGGCAAGACGACGATTGCGGAGCTCGTCCGTCCCGAACTGGAACGGCGCGGGCGCAGGGTCGAGTGGCTCGACGGCGACGAAGTGCGCGAACACCTCTCCAAGGGCCTCGGCTTCTCGAAGGAGGACCGCGACACGAATATCGACCGCATCGGCTGGGTCGCCTCGCGGCTCACGCACCACGGCGCGGCCGTGATCGTGTCCGCGATCTCGCCGTACAGCGAGGCGCGGCAGAAGGCGCGCGAGATGATCGAGGCGAACGGGACGTTCATCGAGGTCTTCGTCGACGCGTCGGTCGAGGAGTGCGCGCGCCGCGACGTGAAGGGCCTCTACGAGAAAGCGTTCAAGGGCGAGATCAAGGAGTTCACCGGCGTCTCCGACCCGTACGAGGCGCCCGATAACCCCGAGATCCGGATCGAGTCCGAGCACGAGGCACCGGAAGAGAGCGCGCAGCGCATCCTCGACCTGCTCGAACAGCGCGGCCTGATCCCGGCGGCGGTAGCCGCGTGAGCGTCGCTCGCCTTCGGTTCGCTCCCGTGAGGGAAACAACGTTTCCCTCACGTGCTCCCTTCTTTAGGGATCGCCTCGGCGCCTGCGCCGCTGAGATCGCCGCATACGCCGAGGAGAAAGAGCGGGGAAACCTCCCGGTTTCCCCCGTTGCCCCTTCCCCAGCTCATCGGCCGAGGAACGGCCGATGAGCGTTGCCACAGAGCCCAAGCTGATCGCGCCGCACGGCGGGACGCTCGTCGACCGGGCCGGGGATCGTCCGGACGACACGGACGGGCTCGAGGTCGTCACGCTCACTTCGCGCGAGCTGTCCGACCTCGACATGATCGCCTCGGGCGCCCTCTCGCCGCTCGAAGGTTTCATGCGGCGCGAGGACTACGACGCGGTGCTCGAGACCATGCGGCTCGCGAGCGGGCTGCCGTGGGCGCTCCCCGTCTGTCTCGCGGTCGACGAGCCGCCCCCCGGCGATCGTGTCGCTCTTGCGGACGCGAGCGGCCGGCCTGTCGCAGTCCTCGACGTCGACGAGACGTTCGAGTACGACAAGGAGCGCGAGGCTCAGCAGGCCTTTCGCACCACCGACGACGCCCATCCTGGTGTCGCTCGGTTGTATGCGCAGAAGCCCGTGTACTTGGCCGGCACCGTGACGGTCTTCGAGCGGGCGGAGCCGGCCTTTCCCGAGCTCGCGAAGGACCCTGCCGACACGCGCGCAGAGTTCGCTCAGCGCGGGTGGCGCCGCGTCGTCGGCTTCCAGACGCGCAACCCGATTCATCGCGCGCATGAGTACCTGACCAAGGTCGCGCTCGAGACCGTCGATGGTCTCCTCATCCATCCGCTCGTCGGCGACACCAAGTCGGACGACGTTCCGGCGGCGACGCGCGTCGAGTGCTACCGCGTGCTGCTCGACGGCTACTACCCGGCCGACCGCGTCGTCCTCAGCGCCTTCCCGGCGGCGATGCGCTACGCGGGCCCGCGCGAGGCGATCTGGCACGCGATCTGCCGCAAGAACTACGGCTGTTCGCACTTCATCGTCGGCCGCGATCACGCCGGCGTCGGCGACTACTACGGCACATACGACGCGCAGCTGATCTTCGACGAGTTCGAGCCGCACGAGCTCGACATCGAGCCGATGTTCTTCGAGCATTCGTTCTGGTGCCGCGACTGCGGCTCGATGGCGTCTGCCAAGACCTGCCCCCACGACAACGAACGGCACGTCTTCCTGTCCGGCACGAAGGTGCGCGAGCTCCTCGGAGCGGGCCAGTTGCCGCCAGAGGAGTTCTCCCGTCCGGAGGTCGCCGAGGTTCTGATCGACGCCTACACCCGCGCCTAGATGACCTGGCAGTTCACTCTCACGGGACTGCTGATCGGAGTGCTCGTCGGCTTGACGGGGATGGGTGGCGGTGCGCTGCTGACGCCGATCCTCGTGATCCTCTTCGGCTTCAAGCCGACCTACGCGGTCGGCACGGACATCCTCCACGGTGCGGTGTTCAAGTCGTTCGGGGCCGTTCGCCACCGGCGACTCGGCACGGTGCACGCGCGTCTGACGTTCTGGATGTTCCTCGGCTCAGGGCCGATGTCCCTCCTCGGCGTCTGGGCCGCGGGCCGTCTCGAGGACGCCTACGGGGAAGGGCTGCAATCGGCCGAGGCGTACGCAATCGGCGCTGCGCTCGTACTGGGAGCGATCGGCCTCGTGCTGAAGACGTTCGTGAAGCGGGGCGTCCAGCCGACCAACGCGCCGTTCATCCTGCAGCATCGCGACCGCGTCATCGCCGTGGCGATCGGCGCGACCTTCGGCTTCATCGTCGGGCTGACGTCCGTCGGCAGCGGGACGTTCTTCGGGCTGGTCATGGTGATGGTCTACCCGCTCACGGTTGCGAAGATCGTCGGCACTGACATCTTTCACGCGGCGGCGTTGCTCTGGGTGGCCGGCATCGGTCACCTCGCTCAGGGCAACGTCGACCTGCATGCGATGGCCTGGCTCCTGCTCGGCTCCGTGCCGGGAATCTGGATCGCGAGTCGCTTCACCGTTCGCCTGCCCGACGACGCGCTTCGCCTTGGTCTCGCCGGCGTTCTCGCGCTGAGCGGCGTCAAGCTCCTGAACGTGCCGGAGGCGAACTGGGTGATCGCAGCCGGCTTCGTCGTCGGCGCGGCGGCGTTCGTCCCGTGGGTCCTGAGGACGTATTTCCCCCGCGCCCGTCCCGCGCCTGCGCGCAGCTTCGACTAGACGCGCCCGGAACCCGCGGCTTCGGGGACAATCGTTGTGTGCGCCGCCATGCCGCGACGATCGTCGTCCTGACGCTCCTGATCGGGACTGCCGTCGCATTCGCCGAGACCGAGCGGCTCAAGCTCGAGCCGACGGCGATCGAGGAATCGTTCGTCCAACCGGCGTTCTCGCCGAGGTGCAACTGCAGCGAGCGCCGTGCCGAGATCCGGCTACGGCTGCACCGCGCTGACAAGGCGACCGTCCGCGTCGTCGACGTCAACGGAAAGACGGTTCGCGTCCTGCTCCAGGACGAGCGTCTTCCAGCCGGGCGGACACGCTTGAGCTGGGACGGGCGTGACGAGAGCGGAAACCGCGCGCCCGACGGCTTCTACCGGGTCGAGGTGCACCTCGACCGACCTGGACGGACCTTCGAGCTGCCGAGCCGGATCGCGCTCGACACCGTGGCGCCGACGACGCAGATCCGGTCGTTTACGCGGAACGCGCCGCTGAGCCAGAACGTGCGCGTCTTCTACCGTGTGAACGAGCCGGCACATGCCGTGCTGTACGTGAACGGTGCGAAGAAGGTCGGCCCCACGCTCACGAAGCTCCGCCGAGCGCAGCTGCGGTGGCGGGCGCCGGCGCCCGGCCGCTACCGGCTGCAGCTCGCTGCGATCGACCTCGCCGGAAATCTCGGCACGAGGACGCCTGTCGTCGTCGTCAACGTACGACCTTCCTAGGCGCCAAGCCGTAGACCTTGCCGTAACCGACGAGGTACGCCTGCTTGCGGTCGGCGACGACCGGGGCATACCTGCCGTCCGGAAACGACCAGAGCTGCTTGCCCGTACGGGCATCGAGCGCGTACGTCCGGCCTTTCAGCGTTGCGAAGTAGACAACGCCGTCGATGACGTTTGCCGAGCCGGAGATCGGCCCGTTCGCGCGGAAGGTCCACTTCTCGTCACCGGTGGCCGCGTCTAGGGAGAAGAAGCGTCCGCCGTACGAACCGACGAAGATGCGCTGCCGCCACACCGCAGGAGAGCCGTACACGTAGCCGCCGGTTCCGTGTGACCAGCGCAGCTTGCCGCTGTGCGCTCCGAAGGAGTACACCTTGCCGTCGGTCGAGCCGATGTACACGCGGCCGTACGCAACGGCCGGCGTCGAGTAGAACGTGCCGCGATTGCCCAGCCGTTGTTGGGCGGACGCCTTCCATAACAGCCGTCCGCTGCGCGCGCTGAGCGCATACACGTGGTGGTCGTATGAACCGACGAAGACGCGCCCCGTGAGGTAGCTCAGCCCGCCTTTCACGCGTCCACCTGTGCGGAAGCGCCAGCGGGTCTTCCCGGTTCGCGCGTCGAGTGCGTACACGTCGCCGTGCCAGTCCCCGACGTACACGGTGGAGCCCACGACGAGAGGCGACGACTCGGTCGGTCCGATGCGCTTGCGCCAGACGATCCGTCCCCAGGCGTGGGCGAACGCGATGACTTCCCCGTTCCTCCCCTTGTTGGTTGCGCAGGCGCCGCGATTCAGCAGCGACACGTAGACCGTCCCGTGCATGATCTTCGACACGGCAGGCGAAGACGCGGCGCAGCGACGGGCGCGGTACCTCCAGGCGCGCTTTCCGGTCTTGGCATTGAGCGCGAGTACGTCGCCGTAGGCGTTGACGAGGTAGAGCCGCCCGAAGGCGAGTGCCGGCTGAAACTCGAGCAGTGTCGAGCCGCCGGACGCCCAGAGCTTCCGGAACGGCGGGCGAACGCGGATGCCGTCGGCGAAGCGGACGCCCGTGACCGTGTACCCGAACAGCGGCCACGGAGCGACTGCGAGCTCGCGCGGCGTTCGCTCCTGTCTGGTCAGCGTCGGTACGAACTCGACGCTCGAGGACCCCCGCACGTTCCGGCTTTGGTGCTTGCGATAGAGCACGAACGCTCCTGCCGCACCGACGGCGAGGATCACGACGAGGGCGAGTGCGAGCGCCGCACGCTTCATCGGCGCCGCGGCTCGACCGCCCAGATCCTCGAGTAGCCGTGCAGGAGCAGGCGGCCACCGTTCCCCGAGACCGGCACGTAGCGGCCGTGGGGGAAGCGGAAGATCACCCGTCCCGTACGCACGTCGGCGCCGACCGTTCGGTCACCGAAGCTCGCGGCGTACGCGACGCCGTCGACGATCACAGGGGCGCCCGAGATCGCGCCGCCGACCCGCACCCGCCAGCGGAGAACGCCGCTGCGGGACACGCAATACAGGACGCCGTTGTAGGAGCCGAACACGACGCGGCCGCCCCACGTCACCGGCGACGAGTAGACGTAGGAGCCGGTCGTAAACCTCCAGACGCGCCGACCACGCGTCGAGAAGGCTGTCACCGATCCGCCTGTCGACGACGGAACGAAGACTCGCCCGTAGGCCACGGGCGACGTGCCGTACACGCGCCCGTTCACCGAGTTGATCCAGCGCGGCCGCCCGGTGCGGGTGCTGAGCGCCATGACGCGGCCCGCGTAGTTGCCGACATAAGCGGTTCTTCCCGCGAGCGACACGCTCGCCGTGATCTTCGCCCCGGAGCGATAGACCCACCGAACCTTGTTCGTGCGCAGGTTCAGCGCGTAGACGTTGCCGCCGCGGGTTCCGAAGTAGTCGATCCCGTAGCGGATGACCGGCGAGGACTCGATACCGGAGGAGACGCGCCTGCTCCAGAGCAGGCGCCCTGTGCGCCGGTCGAGGACACGCACGCGTCCGTCGCCCATCCCATGCGCGACGAGCCTGTCACCCCAGACCGCAAGGGAGGAAGCCATGATCGTCCGTGTCGCGTGTTGCCAGGTGAGCGCGCCGTTTCGCATGGAGAAGGCGCGGATAGTGCCGCGGCCGTTTGCGACGTAGGCGACCCCGTCCGACACGACCGCCGGAAACTCGATCAGGTCGCCGTGCGCGAGCGACCAGACGATCCGAAACGGCGGCCGGAGGCGAGGCCCGGTATGGACCCCGTTGAGTGCCGGATCGCCGCCGTACATCGTCCATTGCAGGCGCGGCTGGTAGACGCGGAAGACGAAGCTCCGCTTCCGCCGGAAGTTGACCCACGCCGCCGCCGCCGAGTAACCGGGTGCGGACACGCGCACGAGCAATGTCCGCCGTGCGCGCCGAACTGCCGCGATGCCGCTTCGGTTCGCGCGCAGCCGTGTGCTGCCGATGTGAACGGTTGCACCGGGGACGCGCCTGCCGAGGTCGCCGTCGAGGACGACCACGCGCACCGGCGTGCCCGACGGTCGCTTCGGCTTCGGCGGCACCGCCGTGCGGCGCGGTGTGTCCTCGGAACGGGTCGCGTCTCGAAGCACGCCGCAGCCGGCAACCGTTCCGGCGACTGCGAGGAACGCGAGTGTTGCGATCAGGGCTCGCCGCGGTCCGCGGCGAGGGGAGTTGAGCGGTCGGATCGAGACGCGTCGAGGGTAGCTACGCGCCCGGAAGGGCCGGTGCCGTCACTCTCCGCAACTTCGCCGCGGCTCGGGTAGGCGGCGAGCGCGGCGCCGGCGAGGGCGACCGAGCCCCACGTGATCGGATCCTCGAAGAAGCCTGAGTAGAAAAGCGAGTGCACGAAGAGCGTTGCGAAGACCGCTGCGAGGCCGAGCCCGACGGCTCGTTCGCGGTTTGTCACCGAGAGTAAGGCTCGGCTGGCGCTCGCAAGGAATGCGAGGTAAGCGATGATGCCGATTAGGCCGAGCTCGGCCGCGACCGTCAGCGGCGTCGTGTGCGAGTGGTTGCGGCTGGCTGCGAGATTCGGTGCCGCCTCCTCGCGGCTCGCCTTCGGCTGTGCGCCGACGCCGACCCCGGCCAGCGGATGGTTGCGGAACACCTTCCACGTCACCGAGACGAGGCGGGAGCGATCGCTCGTGGACTTCCGTGCTGTGTCGTTCTGGACGTGCACCGCGACCACGGTCGCGGCCGTGACGGCGATCACTGCGGCGACGACGGCGACGACTCGGCGCATGCCCGGCGATCCGGCCACGAGCGCTAGGCCGGTGACGACGACGAAGATCGTGGCCATGCTCGACTGCGAGTACGAGAACCAGAGGGCGGCGAAGAGCACGGCGAGGAGCGGAGCTGCGATTGCCAGGCGCACGCGTCCGAGTAGGTAGGCGGCGACGATCACCGCCGTTCCGAGCGCGAGGTAGCGCCCGAACAGGCTCGGATCCCTGAAGACCGAGCTGACGCGGAAGTACGAGGTGAAGGCGTTGTCGACCTCGAGCGACGGTGCGTAGAACAGTCGATGCGTCGCACGCTGGAAGAGGCCGATCAGCGCGAACACGGTTGTCAGCCCGACGAGGATGATCCAGAGCATCCGCGGCAGCCAGCTCGGGAACGGCGCGCGGGCGACGACCGCGAACAGTGCGGCGAACGGGAAGAGGAAGAAGACGAGCTCGATCGTGCCCTGCTTCAGGTCCCTCGACCAGAGGAGCGAGAGGCCTGTCAGGGCGATGAACGCGGCGACCGGGCCCGCGAGGAAGAGTGGTACGGCCCGCGGCTCGGACATGAGCGTGAGCCAGCAGAAGGCGAGCACCGTCGCCGCCAGCACGCCGTACAGCGGCAGGAGCAGGAACGCGTGCTGGGTGCCGAGGTCGACCGGGATCCGGAAGGGCGCGGCGAGCAGCAGCACGACCGGCGTCAGGGCCGGCCGGCGCACGATGACGAACGCGACGGCGACGATGACAGCGCCCACGAAGACGAGCCCGGCGAGGGCCACGGGCCGGTGCAGCCGGTCGAGATCGGAGCGCGGGATCAACGCGACGGCGAGGAGCGCTTCGGCAACGGCGAGCACCGCGAACCCACCGAGCAGGAGCGAGCGCCGGTGCGGCAGCAGCACGAGGACCGAGCCGAGCGCGCCCACGACCGCGGCCACCTGAGCCAGGTCTCCGTGAGCCATCTGAACTCCCAAGCCTAGGGCGT
>JBKPMS010000069.1:0-8005 GCA_046732275.1 Actinomycetota bacterium
CGGTCGAGCCCGACGGCGCTTTCACTGGCACGACCGTTGTCACGAACGGTCAGACCGGCGAGGTTACGGGGGCACCGCAGCACATCACCGGCACGATCAGCGGCCCGGAAGGCGCCAAGGTCATTAGCTATACGAGCACCGATCCCAGCCGTCCCGGCCTCGAGGGCTACCACGTGAACGCGCCGATGGACGGCAAGACCGTCACGATCTCCGATGTGAACGACACCAATCCCTACTGGTGGACGATCGAGATGATCGTTTCCGCGCCGCAATACACAGACAGCGGCACCAGCACCGCCTATAAGAACCACGGCGACTACGTCAGCGCGCAGGGCGGCGGCAGCGACAACGCCCACTCGCCCATCGGCAAGCCGCTGAACAGCAACTCCATCACGAAGTGCTTCAACTAACCCCCTCCCGACCCCGATCGAGAAGGCCCGGACACCCCGGGCCTTCTCCGTTTTCACCGCTGAAGGCCCTTTGCTCTGCTCCGCCGCAGGTTCATTTTCGCGGCTCAGCGCGATATGGACACGAGTCGGTCGGCTCCCGACTCGGCGCCCCATACCACGCCGGCCCGACCGAGTAGCTGGCGGACGTTCGCGTTCGCGCGCAAGCGGATGCGGGTAAAGCGTTGCGTCGCAGGGTCGAATCGGACGATTGCGCTGGCGCCGAAGTCGGTTAGCCAGACGATGTCGCGGTCGTCGACGTAGACGGCATAGGGCTGCGCGGCACCCGGGAGGCGCCACTCGCGCCACCGGCGGATCTTCGGGTCGTAGCGGGCGACGCGGCCCGCGTTCCACTCGCTCACCCAGAGGCGGCCGTGCGAGTCGGACCAGATCCGGCGGGCGCCTTGCCCTTTCGTCGGCGGCCGGACGACGGTCGCCTTGCCCGTGTCGAGGTTGATCCGCGCGATGTGGCTGCCTGCAAGCGACGCGTACCAGACCTGGCCGGCGGGCGTCGTCGTGATTCCGTACGGACCGGTGCCGCCCGGCGCGCGGAACACGCGCAGTGCACCGCTGCGCGGATTCAGGCGCCCGTACATTCCGCTCTGGCCGGTGAACCAGAGGCGGCCGCGCCGGTCGAAGGTCGCGGTGTTCAGATTCGCGTAGCTGCTCGAGGCCGGAAGGGGGTATCGCTTGACCGCGAGCGTGCCGGGATCGACGCGCACGATCGCGTTGAGGCCGCCGTCCGTTACCCACGCCGCGCCGTCCGGCCCGACGATGACACCGTGGGGCGCCGAGCCGTCTCCGAGCGCGACTTCGGTCACCCTGCGGGTCGCCGGGTTCAGCCGTCCGAGCTTTCCCGCAGCCTGCGCCGTGTACCAGACGGTCCCGTCACGCGCTGGCGCGACGTCGTGCGGCCCCGCCCCTGCAGGCACCGCGTACTCCTTGACGCGTAGCGCGTGTGCTGCGGACGGGGAGCGGATCGCCTTCCATTCCGCAGGAGCGATCCGTCCCACCAGCCGGAAACCGCCGTTCCGCGGCCGAAAGACGAGCGTCTCGCCCTCTTCAAGGGTGAGGCCGGTGGCGTCACTCACGACGACTCCGTGGGTGACAAGGACAGCGAGCGTGCCGGCGGCGGGCCGCCTACCGATCAGGCGACGTGCCGCACGGATCTGCCGGCGCCAGGACTCGTCGTGGGCGGCGTTGATCGTGTTCAGCAGCGCCGACTCGACCTTGCCGCGGCCGAAGGCGAGGCGCGCGGTCTCGCGCGTGCGGCAGAACTGGCTCGTCAGCACCGTCCCGATGCGGAGGCGTAGTCGCTCGACGCCCCTCCGGATCGCGCGCGCCTGTGCCCGTCCGGCGGCTGACAGGTTGCGCTGCGTCGTGCAATCGGCGAGGCGAACCGGATCCTCGTCCTGCTTCGATTGGTCGGTCGCGGCGTGTCGCAAGACAAGCACGAGCCCACCGCGCTTCAGTTGCTCGACGAGTCGCGGGCTCGCACTGCCGGCGGTGCCAGCCACGAGGAGAAGAGTGGCGCCGGCGACTAGCGCCGCCGCGGCGATTCGCCGTGAACACCGCATCGCTTCGCCCAAGGCTACGCCACCGGTCTCAGGCCGGATTGTCGCCGTCGCTCGACGAGAACATACGGTCGGCGTGACGGGCGCCTCCGCGCTGGGCGGTCACACCTTGAGCAGACCGGGCGCGCACATCAGCGGCTGCAACTAGAAAGCCAGGCGCGCGCACGGAAGAGCCGTCGAAGGTGGCCGCCCCCTCGAGACCGCGACCCCGGAGGCGCGCGCCAGGAGCTTTTTACGCGACGCGTGACGCGATTAAACGCGGCGGCGCCCGTGGTGGCCGAAGTGGTCACTCTTCTCAGCAGGGTGGGCGTGCCCGGTAGGCGCCGAGGTGTCGCCTCGATTGCGGCTCTAGAGGATGTAGACGGCGTCCGCCGTGGACGACATACTGGCGTTGCAGATGGATGACGACGGGCTCGGCGCAGGGTTCTTTCTGAAGATCGCGGGAATTTGTGTCCTCGTCGCAATCGCGGCGATGATCTTTTTCCTCATCTTCTGGCGCGCCGTCTACGCCTGGGGTTTCTTCGGCGGCTTTCTCGGTCTCGCCGCGGTGCTCGTCCTGTTCGGCTGGATCTACGACCGGCGACAGGCGCGCGCCTAGCGGCGCGTCCAAGCAGAAGCGGCCGGCGACCTCCGGGGTGCGAGTGCGCAGCACGCTGCGAAGCTGCAAGCGAGATCGGCCGTACGAACAGCCAACACGCGAGCACCGGCAGCTGTAGGAGAACACGCAGGGGCCCGAATGAGTCGCCGGTGCCGGCGAGAGCACGGAACTCGGTCGCGAGGCTCGCCGCCGCACGCCCACTGACGAGCAGGACGACGTAACAAGCCCGATAGACAAGTCGGCGGCCCCCGGACCAAGTTCCTTGGCCGTGTGGATGCCCCACCAGTGTCGAGCCTTGCCGGAGGACGTTCGGTGCAAACCGGCCGACGGCTGCGCCTACGGCGTCATGGGCACCGCCCACAGGGGCAGCCTGCACCGCGGTTGGCGATAGCTCGGGTACAACCTGACCATCCGCTGGTGTGCGGCGAGTGCATACGGGAGCAGGTCGTTCGCGATCTCGACCGATGCTCCGAGCAGCTTCGCACCCTCCTCGAAGTGCCGGATCGCCTGGCACTCGACTCTGGCCTCGCTCCAGCGCGACTTCCAGAGTCGCACGTGGTATGCCTCATGGACGAGTACGAGCGCTGCTGTCGCCCGCTGCCAAGCCGGCAGCTTCGTATCGGTGATCGCGACCGCGCCGGCACAGAGCAACGGGTGCATGACGATGAAGTCGCGAACCATGTCCGTATAGCCCCAGGCGCGTTGCGGATGCGGGTCGCTGCCCCAGATCGGGTCGTCGACCCACTCCGGCATGGTGGGGCAGTGGACTTCTGCAGGCCGGTGCGCGAAGTGCGAGGCGACCTGCTCGAGCAGCAGCGGTCGTTCGTACGCCACTGCAGTGCCCGCGAGCAGCAACACCGCGACGAGTACGAGACCAGCTAACGCAAGTAGTCGGAACCCAGCCTTCACAGCGAACGTCCTTCCGCAGAAGTCCCTCAAGTAGGACGCTCGGGCGTACACGTCTCTTCCGCCTGCGAGCCGTACCATCTCCACGATGAGGCTGCGCGCACACGAAGACGTGCGCTCCTTCCTCGGTGCGGCGAGCCCGCTCCTCATGCTTGACGAGGCGCGACACAACCTCGTTTACGGGATCTGCCGCACGCTCCTCGAAGCGCCGAACAGATACGCGGCGTTCCACCTGTGGACGCTCGAGAGCGGCAGGGAGGTCGTGTGGGCCGCCCTGATGACGCCGCCGTTCAACATCGTGCTCGCGCAGCCTCTTCGAGCCGACGCGCTCGACCGGGCTGCCGACGCGCTCCACGCCGAAGGCGTCTCGCTGCCGGGCGTGACCGGCGCTCTTCCGGAGGTCGACCAGTTCGCCGACCGATGGGAACGCTTGACCGGTGTGAGGCGACGGCTTCGAATGGGGCACGGTGTCTATGCCGTGCAGGAAGTGCGGCCGCCGCAAGGCACCCGAGGCGAGATGCGCTTTGCTGCAGATTCCGACCGCAGGCTCCTGGCCGAATGGCTGCACGCGTTCACGGCGGAGGCCACACCCGCAGAGTCTCCGCATCTCGACGTCGATGAGATCGTCGCCGGCCGGCTCGAAAGCCCCAGCGGCGGCTTTGCTCTCTGGGACGATGACGGCGAAACCGTTTCGGTGTCGGGGTTCGGCGGCGAGACGCCGACCGGCATCCGGATCGGCCCCGTCTACACGCCACCCGCGCTCCGGGGCCGCGGCTATGCAAGTGCCCTCGTCGCCGAGCTGAGCCGAAGCCTGCTCGAGGGCGGCCGGCACTACTGCTTCCTCTACACCGACCTCGCGAACCCCACCTCGAACCGCATCTACCAGCAGGTCGGCTACGAGCGCGTCTGCGACTCCGCCGAGTACGCCTTCGAGGGCGCGACCGCATAGGAAAAAGCCCGCGGGAGTGTAAAGCTACCGCGCGATGCGGCGCCTCTTCCTGGCCCTCGCGCTCGTGCTTGCGCTGCCGGCCTCTGCCCACGCCGGGCTGCCACGCAGCGCGATCTTCTTCTATCCCTGGTACTCCAACCCGCGGCACGATGGCCACTACGCGCACTGGACGCAGGGCGGGCACCGGCCGCCGCTCGACGTCGCCTCGCACTTCTACCCGGCGCGTGGCGCCTATTCGAGCGCAGATCCACGGGTGCTACGCGCGCAGATGCGCGACATCCATGCCGCAGGCGTGGACGAAGTGGTCAGCTCGTGGTGGGGGCGCGGCTCGGCCGAGGACCGGCGGCTGCCCGGAGTCATACACGCCGCACGCCGCTGGAAGCTCAAGGTCGCAGTCCACATCGAGCCGTATCCCGGGCGGAGCGTGGACACGATTGCCGCCGACCTGACGTACATCCGTGCGCTCGGTATCCGCGATGTCTACGTCTACCGAGCAAACGACTTCTCCGCACAGGACTGGACGCGCGTCACGCGGCAGCCCAACGGCCTGCGCCTCTTCGCGCAGACGAGCTGGGTGGGCTTTGCCGCCGCGGCGCACTTTGCCGGCTTCTACACGTACGACATCGTCGTGTATCACGGGGGGAAGTTCGACCGCCTCTGCGCACAAGCGCACGCGGCAGGAATCCTCTGCGCGCCCTCCGTCGGACCGGGTTACGACGCGTGGCAGACAACAGGTGACGTCCACTGGAAGCCGCGGCTCGACGGCGCGACCTACGACACGATGTGGAAGGCAGCGCTCAACGCATACGCCGACTTCGTCACGATTACGAGCTACAACGAGTGGGGGGAGGGGACGCAGATCGAGCCGGCCGGCCATGGGGGCCGCTACGAAAGCTACGACGGCGCCTACGGCCGCCACGGGCGCGCCGCCGAGCGCGCTTACATCACGCGAACCGCCTACTGGACCGCTCGGCTGCGCCGCTAGACGAAGACGTCGGCCGCACAGCCGGCGATCAGGCCTTCGAACACGTCTTCGACGCCGCGCAAAGACGGGTGCTCGAGGTCGACCTCCACATCGTCCCACTCGTCGAGCCCCAGCGAGCCGGCGCCTTCGTCCGCGCCGAAGCAGAGAAGCGTCCCGGTAGAGATGACGTTCCGGCGACCGGCCTGCCGCCGTGCGATCCCCTCCAGCTCCCGCAGCTCCTCGAGGGGATCCATCCTGACGTTCGAGTCCGAGCCGATGCAGATCCCAATGCTGCGCGTGCAGATGCGCTCGACCGGAAGGAAGCCGTCGCCGAGGTTCGCCTCGGTCGTGGGGCACGCGCAGATTCGAGCGCCTGCGCGAGAGACGAGGTCGAGCTCGGCGCCGTCCGCGTGCGTCGCGTGCACCACGGTCGTGCGCTCGGTGAGACAGCCGGTCCGGTCGAGCAGCTCGATCGGGCGGACGCCGTGCTCGGCGAGACACTCCTCGATCTCGCGGGGCTGCTCGTCGGCATGCACGTGCAGCGGAAGGCGTTCGGCCGCGGCGTAGCGTCCGATCTCGTCGAGCCAATCGGGGGGACATGCGCGGACGGAGTGGGGAGCGACGCCGACACGAATCCCGCGCGCGCGTAGGTCTTCGACCTGCCTGAGGTATTCCGTCGGCGACTCCTGGCGGAAGCGCGGCAGGCCCCCGCGTGCGTAGGCCGAGAGCAGGAGGACGATGGCGACGCCGGCCTCCTCGGCCGCCTCCACCGCCGCCAGCGCTTCCTCGAAGCCGAGATAGTGGAACTCGCCGACGGCGGTGTATCCGGCGGAACGAAGCTCCCGGTACACGTCGATGTACTCGCTGCGGACACGCTCCGGCGTCTGGCGCTCGGCCTCGGCCAGCATTTCCTCTCGCCAGGCCCAGAAGTCGCGGCCACCCGCCCGCCCGCGCAAGGTGCGCTGAAAGGCGTGGCAATGCGCATCGACGAAACCCGGCAGGCTGAGGCGCTCGGCCACGGACGTATCCTTCCCAAGCATGGCGACGCGCGCGGTGCCAGTCCCGCTGCAGCAGCTCCCGAACGCGCTCACGATCGCGCGCCTGCTGCTGATCCCGATCTTCGTCGTGCTGATGCTCAACACCGAGGGCGGCCACAGCTGGGCGGCCGGCGTCGTCTTCGGCATCGCGGGGATCACCGACCAGGTCGACGGCTTCCTTGCCCGGCGCTGGCACGTCGAATCGGACTTCGGCCGCATCTTCGACCCACTCGCGGACCGCCTGATGATCGACGCCGCGGTGATCCTGCTCTACATCGCAGACCACATGCCGCTCGCAGGACTGCTCGTGATCATCGGCCGCGACGTCGCGCTGATGGCCGGCTACAAAGCGATCGCGCCGCAGGGCTACGAGTTGAAGGTCAACCTGCTCGGCAAGGCCGCCACCTGGCTGCTCTATGCCGGCATCTTCTTCCTGCTCGTCACCAACAAGTCGACTCACTGGCCGTACTGGGTCTTCTGGGCCGGGCTCGTGCTCGCATTGATCTCGGCGGCTGCGTACGCCGTCGGCGCGTGGAGAGAATTGAGGCGATGAAGGCCGTCGTCATGGCGGGCGGTGAAGGGACGCGCCTGCGTCCGCTCACGTCGAACCAGCCCAAGCCGATGGTGTCGATCGTCGGCAAGCCGTGCATGGAGCACATCCTCGAGCTGCTGCGCGAGCACGGCATGACCGACGTGATCGTCACGGTCGCGTTCCTGCCACAGGCGATCCGGGGCTACTTCGGGGACGGCGAGTCGCTCGGCATGGAGATCGGCTACTCCGTGGAGGAGTCGCCGCTCGGGACGGCCGGGTCGGTGCGGCTGGCGGCCCGGCAGCTCGACGAGACGTTCCTCGTGATCTCGGGCGACGCGCTCTGCGACCTCGACCTGTCGGCTCTGGCCGCCTTCCACAAGGAGCGGGGCGCCGCCGTCACGATCGGGCTCAAATCCGTCGACAATCCGCTCGAGTTCGGGATCGTCGTTACCGACGACGACGGCCGGATCGAACGCTTCCTCGAGAAGCCGTCCTGGGGTCAGGTCTTCTCGGACACGATCAATACCGGCATCTATGTCCTCGAGCCGGAGGTTCTGAGGCATGTCCCGAGCGACCGGCCGTTCGACTTCTCGAAGGAGCTGTTCCCGTACCTCCTCGAGATGGGAAGGCCGCTCTACGGGTACGTCATGGACGGCTACTGGCAGGACATCGGGAACCTCGACCAGTTCCGTCAGGCGAACTTCGACGCGCTCGACGAGAGTGTCCGGCTGAACGTTCCCGGAATTCGGATTCGCGGCAACGTCTGGCTCGGGGAAGGGGTCGAGATCGGCGACCTCGAGCAGATCGATGGACCAGCGTTCATCGGCAACTACTGCCGTATCGCGCCCGGCGCGAGCGCAGGCGCGTACTCGGTGCTCTCGAACAGCGTCACGCTGCGCGAGCGCACACGAACGACGCGGTCCGTGATCGACGCGTCGACGCACATCGGCCGCAGCTCGCTGATCGAGGGCGCGATCATCGGGAGGTCCTGCGACATCC
>JBKPMS010000070.1:0-8215 GCA_046732275.1 Actinomycetota bacterium
TTCCTTGATCGGGTTGGTGTCGTCGAAGCGCAGGTGGCAGCGGCCGCCGAACTCGTCGGCGATCCCGAAGTTGAGCGCGATCGCCTTCGGGTGACCGATGTGGAGGTATCCGTTCGGCTCGGGCGGGAAGCGGGTCACGACTTCCGAGACCCGGCCCTCACTCACGTCGGCGGCGACGATCTCGCGGATGAAATCGCTTCGTTCGGGCGCGGCTGGAGTGTCGGCGTTCACGCGGCTGCTACTCGTCATCTCGAGGAGAGTAGTCACACGAGTTGCGAACATCGCGTCGGCCTGCGCCGGAGCCGCTGCGCGTTGCCGGTCGTCGGCGGCTACCCGCGAGAGGTCGCTCGGACGCTGGCCGTGCTCGAACGGCGCAGCGACTGCCGTGTTCCGACGACTAGTACGGCGGTTGCGGGTCGTACTGGATGTAGCGGCGGACCTCGCGCGCCTTGTCCGGCGTGCCGAGACGGCCGACGAGATGGAGCGCCATGTCGATGCCGGCCGAGACGCCGGCGGCGGTGACGACTTCTCCGCTGTCGACGAAGCGCTCGTCCGGTTGCGGTTCGATCTCACGCCCGAGCGGCAGCAGCTCGGCGAAGGCGTTCCAGTACGTCGTTGCCGGCTTCCCGTCGAGGAGACCGGCGTCGGCGTAGACAAGCGCGCCCGTGCAGACGCTGGTCATCAGCGTGCCACGCTCCTTGAGTGCGCGTAGCCGTTCCCGAATCGTTTCATTGCCGAGCTGTGCGCGGGTGCCGCGCCCGCCGGGATAGACAACGACGTCGACGGCGCCGAGCTGGTCCCAGCTCGTCTCGGGGAGGACGCGCATGCCCTTGGCGCAGGTGACCGGCTCGCTGTTCTCGCCGACGAGGACGACCTCGACGTCGTCGGGATAGAGGGAGCGCCAGGCCGTCAACACCTCCCACGGCCCGGCAAAGTCGAGCTCCTCAGCACCGTCGAAGACAGCAATCGCGATCCGCATCTTGCGACGACTGTAACCGCCTCCGCCGACAGCTGTCGAGCACACACTTTCCGGCTGGTGGAGAGCCGGAGAAGTCCGTCTAAGATCGCCGTTTGCCGTGTCCAGGGTGAAGGTCACCGTGCTGAGCGACGCGAACGCGCGGTCGTTGGTGCTGGCCCTCCTGCCAGCGTTTACGGTCGCGGCCGCAATCTCCGCAGAGGAGGAGCGGCGACTGGGCGCGGTCGTCCAGGAGCTCGTCAGCTTCACACTCGAGAACGCGTACCCGGACGATGATCTCGGTGAGATCGAGGTCACCCTCGAAGCGGGGGCCGATCTCGTCCATGTCACCGTGCACGATTGGGGCCTGCCGCTGACGAGTGCCGGTGGCGACCTCGGGCCGCTCCCGGGGCCGCTCGCCGCGCTCGCACCGTACGCGCGGAATGTGCGGCTCCTGAACCTTGGTTCGGGCGGGAAGCGCCTGGCGGCGGAGGTCTCCGTACGCTCGAGTGGCGATGGCCATGCGACACGGCACCATCTCGAGGCTGCCCCGCGGCGTGCGCAAGCGAGCGCCGAGACGCCCGACACGATCGAGGTGAGGGCGGCTACGCCTCAGGACGCCGAGGCGATCGCCCAGCTCCTCTACGAGAACTACCACCTGAGCTACGTGCATGCGGATTTCTACCGGCCGCGGTATCTGATGGCAGCGCTCACGTCGAGCGAACTGGTGTCGACGATCGCCGTCCACGAGGGGCTGGTGATCGGCCACCACGCTCTGATGCCGGTTGCCGGTGTTCCGTCCGCCGAGACCGGCGCCGCCGTCGTCCACTCGGCCTATCGCAGCCTCGGTCTCTTCGGCCGCCTGTTCGAGCACACGCTCGACTCGGCACGCGAGCGCGGCCTTGCCTCGATCTTCGGCGATGCGCTCACCATCCATCCATTCAGCCAGCGTGCCGAGCGCTCGCACGGCTACCGCGAGACGGCGCTCCAGCTCGGGATGGTCCCGGCACAGACCACAATGCGTGGCTTCGGCGGCGAGGGTCCCAGACGACGAACGGCCACGCTCCGCTCGTACCGCCCTTTCGACCTGCATCCACGGCAGGTCGCGCTGCCGGCTGCTTACGGTGGACAGCTCGAGAGCATCTACGCGAACGTCGGGGTCGCGATCGAGGCGCGTACCGAGCCGGCGCCGCTCCACGGGGATGCGGTGACGGCCAAGGTCGACGAGCCGCGCTCCCTTGGCTTCCTGCGAGTCCGGGGTTGGGACGGTGAAACCGCCGCAGTTCTGAAGCAGGCCGTGCGCCAATTGCTCTCGCGGCACGTCGACGTCGTCTACGCCGACATCGACCTGTTGGCCGTAAGTGATGTCGACGCGGCGGCGGCCGTGTCGAACGAGCTCGGCTTCTTTGCTGCGGGCCTGGTCCTGGACGGCCCAGACGGCCACGACCACCTGCGGTTGCAGCTGCTCGATTCGATGGAGATCGAGCTAGAGGACGTCGTCTGTGACTCGTCGTTCGCAAAGGCATTGAAGCGGCAAGTGCTGGACGACAAGGTCCGCGTCGGCGCGTGAGGTCTCCGCGACGGTAGGACGAGGTGCTGTATGCGTGTCCTGGTGACCGGCGGAAGCGGTGTTCTCGGCCGGGCGACGATTCCACTCCTTCGCGCGCAGGGTCACGAGATCGACGCTCCGACGCGGAGGGGGCTCGATTTGTTCGACCCGGTTGCGGTCGGGAGCGTCGTCGAGGGTGCTGCGGCAATCCTGCACCTTGCGACCCGGATCCCACCCCGCGACCGGGCCAGCGAGAGGAAAGCCTGGCGAGAGGACGACCGCTTGCGAGCCGATGCCTCACGGCTCCTCGTCGACACCGCGCTCGTCTCGGAGACGGAGGCGTACGTTCAACCGAGTGTCACGTTCCTGTACCCAGCGGAAGGAGTGGTCGACGAGGAGACGCCAATCGGTGAGGTGCCCGAGCACCTTCACTCGGCGCTCGCGGCCGAGAAGGAGACGACTCGGTTCGCGGCCGCGGGCCGGCGCGGCGTCGTTTTGCGCCTCGGCCTCCTCGACGGTCCCGGCACGGGCAACGAGCTGCCAGACTTACGCTACGGCTCTACCCTGCACGTTGCGGACGCGGGGCGTGCTCTCGTCGCGGCGCTCGCCCTTCCGAGCGGCATCTACAACGTCTGCCGCGACCGAGAGCACGTCTCGAATGAGCGCTTCAAACGGGTTAGCGGTTGGCGGCCCGAGCGGTAGCTGAACGACATCGAGCTGCGTAGTTCGACTGCGCGGGGCCGCTGGCCGCACTGCGCTCCCTCCTACCTCGCGAAGAGCGGCTCGGGCAGACCACTCAGGCCGGGTTGGACGGCGAAGACGCTGCCCGAGAGCGGGTAGCGGCCGAGCTCCTCGGGGGTCATGTTCTGCCGCGAGGTGGTGATGTACAGGACGTCCAGGTTCCGTCCGCCGAAGATGCAGCTGGTCGGCTGGGGAAGCGGCACCTCAACCTCGTGCGTGACGCCGCCGTCGGGGGCGTAGCGCAGCAGGCGGCCGGCGCCGTTCTGCACGCTCCAAACGCCGCCCTCGGCGTCCACCGTCAGCCCGTCCGGGAACGCTCCGCTGCTGCGGTCGACGGTCGCGAAGACTCGGCGGGCGGAGAGGGCGCCGCCGTCGGCGTCGAAGTCGTAAGCGAAGATCGCGTAGCGAAAGCTCTCGCCAAAGTAAAAAGTGCGGTCGTCGGGGCTCCAGCCGAGCCCGTTGGCACAGACCACCGCACTCCGTAGTCGGTTTAGCTCGAGGCCTGGGTCGAGGCGGTAGAGCGAGCCCGAGGGCTCGTCCCAGTCGATGTCGTTCATCGTGCCGGCCCAGTAGCGGCCGCGGCGGTCGACCTTGCCGTCGTTGAAGCGGTTGCGCGGCCGGTCGTCCTCGACGCCCACGAGCAGCTCGAGCTCGCTTCCAGGCTCGTAGAAGGCGAGCTGCTTGGCGAGGGCGAGCACAAGCCCACCACCTTCCCGCAGGCTGATGCTCATCACGTTCTCGCCAAGCGCGAAGCTCTCGTCGCGTCCGTTCTCTGGCTCCAGCCGGTGGATCCTCCCGCCGAGGTTGTCGGTCCAGTAGAGCGCCTGCTCGCCTACGGACCACATCGGAGACTCGCCGCAGGTGGCCGCGATCGGCTGGACGCACTCGCAGTCGCCGGGCGCGATCCGCGTGCGCTTCACAGTCGCCTCGAACAGCGTGCCCGGGGCGTCGCGCAGCTCGCGCGCGGTGGCGGCGATTCCCTGGCGCATGATCTCCACCGCGGCATCATCGGAGTGATCATGCGCGAGGCCGCTTCGATCGGCAACCGGTCGCAACTCCACGGCGAAGTGCGTTCCAATTCCCGCGAGGAGGAAGTGCCGGCCGGCGCGAACGCACGGCGCACGCTCGCGCAGGCGTTCTAGCCGACGAGGGCTTCCCGCGCCGCGCGGTCGAACGAGATCAGCTCGCGCGGCAATAGCTGTCGGATGCGCTCGTCGCGGGCGACGGTCGGATTGCGGAGACCTTCGACCAGGGGACGCGCGACGTTCGCGCGCACCGGTGTGACGAGATGCAGCCAGTACGACGACAGCCGAGGGCTGAGCACAGGCACCTCGACGATGCGCGGGCGGCGTCCGCGTAACGCGCCGATGCCTTCGATCATCTGCCTATAGGTGAGGACATCCGGTCCGCCGAGGTCGAACGTCTCGCCGAGTGTCTCCGCGTGCCCCGCCACATCGCGCAAATAACCGATCACGTCGTCGAGCGCGATCGGCTGCGTAGGCATCGAGACCCAGCGCGGCGTGACCATCACCGGCAACCGGTCGACGAGCGCGACGATCGTGTCGAAGGCCGCGCTGCCGCGGCCGAGGACGACGGCGGCGCGCAGCGTCGTGACGGGCACCGGCCCGTCCCTCAGAACGCGTGCCGTCTCGGCGCGGCTGCGGAGATGGGGCGACAAGTCCGATTCGCCGTCGCCGAACCCACCGAGAAAGACGATCTGCGACACGCCTGCTCGTGCGGCCTCGTCGGCAACGGTGGTGGCAGCCTTGCGGTCGACCTCGCTGAAGTTCGTCGCGCCGAGTGAATGAACGAGGTAGTAGACGACGTCGACGCCGTCGAACGCGCGTCGCACCGACTTCGCATTCGTCGCATCGGCAGCGATCGGCTCGATGCGGCGCCCCCCCGGCGCGTCCCCCCTCCGCGACATCGCGACGACGTCCATCGTTGCTGCAAGCTCGGGCGCCAGGGCGCGGCCGATGAAGCCAGTCGCGCCGAGAACGGCCACTTTCACGGGTGGGCGCCCTCGATCAGGCTGCGAAAGAAGCGGCGGCTGATCGCAAGGTGGATGCGGCGCTGGAGCTGGTCGTACAGTGTTCCGGTCCAGCGCGGATACCCCGGCTGCAGCCCGAGCCGCGGCACGAAGCCCGTGAGGGCCGCACGCAGCTCGGGAACGCTCCCGCCGCTCTGGGAGAGCAAGAGCGCACCGCCCGCCCGCCGCGCCAACAGCCCGCCGCGGATCGGGAAGCGACAGGCGACGCCGTCCGCGCCTGCGTACACCTCGGCGGGCCCGAAGTAGAGGAGACGTGCCCGCAGCGGGTACAGCAGCAGCTCGCTCCCGTCCCGAGTCGCGCGCATGCGGACGAAGCCGAGGCTTGCACGCCGTACCTCCGCCCAGTACCGCTCGCCGAGCTCGCGGGCGCCGTCGTCCCCCGCGTACACGACCGGCCGCGTCGCGATCACCCGCTCGTCGGACTCGATCATGCCGTCGGGCCCGCGCCTCTGCACCGATCGCCATCCCTCGAGTACCGGGCGTCTCACGTTCCGAGGGCGAAGGGCGCGCTGCCGCACGAATTCGCGTGCCACGCGCCCAGCCGCGCGCGCCCGCGCAATCGCCTCGACGGCCGACAGGCAGCCGAAGTGGAGATACGCGTCGTACTGCTCCGTCGCAGAGGCCAGAGCCGCGTGATCGTGCACACGCAGGTCGCGGGTGAAGAGCACGACTGCGGCACTCATAGCGGCGCGAGCAGTGACGTCAAGCGCTCGGCCTCCTCGACCGGACCGCCGCTCAAGACCTGAACGTCGGAGTCGAGCTTCGCCTCGACTGCGCCGGCGCCGCCCAGACAGAGGCGCTGCGTCCGCGCGAGCTCACGCAGCTCCTCGTCGTGCGCACGGAAACGCTTGCCGTTGACCGCACTCACGACGACGAACACGGCGTCGGCGGCGTGCGCGGCGTCTGCGACGCTCGAGAGCGGCGTGTCGCTGCCGAGGTAGACGATGCGCCAGCCGCGCCCCCGCAAGGCGAGCCCGAACGCGAGCAGTCCCAGGTCGTGCTGCTCGCCCGGCGCGCAGGCGAGCACGATGCGCGGTCCCAAGCCGCGACCCCAGCCGCGGGCGAGGCCGAGCATCCGGCCGCGCAGAACGCTGGAGGCGAAGTGCTCCTGCGCCACCGATGCCTCACCGTCTTTCCAGCGCGCCCCGAGCTCATGCAGGTACGGCATCAGCACAGACGCGAGCACCATGTCGACCGTAGCGGTGGCGAGAAGGCCGTCGAGCACCGCTTGCGCGCGCGCTTCGTCGAAGTCGGCCAGCGCGGCCGAAAGCTCGCGCTTTGCCTCCGAGAGCGAGGTGCCGACGACCTCCATCGATGCGGCCTCGGTCGCGAGCGCCGCCGCCTCGGCGGCTGCGAGGCCGCGTGCCAAGTGGTGCTGCATCGCGCGCACCCGCTCGAGGTCGTCGAGCGAATAGAGACGGAGGCCGCCTGCGGAGCGCGTGGGTCGGAGCAGGTGATAGCGCCGCTCCCACGCCCGCAGCAGCTCCGGGCTGACGCCCGAGCGCCGGCTGAGCTCGCCGATTCGGAGGAGTCCGGAATCGCTCACTCCATCAACTATACAAGATCTATACAAGACCTTGACAAGACCGCGGCAGACCCGTATGCTCGCTCCGAACAGAACCTATACAGGAGGTGTACAGATGAAGAAGCTCGACGTTCTGGCAGCCAGCCTCGTTCTCGTGGGTGGTCTCAACTGGGGCCTCGTCGCCGTCGCCGAGTTCGACCTCGTGGCCTGGATCTTCGGCGGTATGAAGTTCGGCGAGACGAACGCGGCGAGTCGCGTCGTTTACGGCCTCGTCGGTCTCGCGGCGGTCTACGGGATCGGATCGCTTCTCACGGCGGCCCGGCGGCCGAACGCGCATCCGGCGACGGCAGCCGCCCGCTGATCCCCGTCGCTCGGGTCGTCTGCTGAACCACCCGTCCGTCAATTACCGCGTGCCACCGCACGCGGCTGAACCCGAAAGGAACGTTATGAAGACCCTCATCGCAGTACTTGCAGTCCTTGCCGTCTCGGTCTCCCTCGTGGCGACGGCCGGTGCACGCACCCGCGAGGATCAGAATCTCGTGCAGACGGCCATCTCGGCCGGGCAGTTCAAGACGCTCGCGAAGTTGCTGAACCGCTCCGGGCTCGCCGGCGCGCTGCAGCAGCCGGGGCGGTACACGGTGTTCGCTCCGACCGACGCGGCGTTCAAGAAGGTGCCGAAGAAGACGCTGAACACGCTTCTGCGCAACAAGGCGAAGCTGAAGGCCGTCCTCCTTTACCACGTCGTCTCCGGCAACGTCGCCGCGGCGGATGTCGTGAAGCTGTCGACTGCCAAGACGCTGAACGGCAAGAGCGTTCGCATCCGCGTGTCGGGCGCGAACGTGTTCGTGAACAGCGCGAAAGTCACGATGCCCGACGTCATGGCGTCCAACGGCGTGATCCACGTCATCAACCGGGTCCTGATCCCGCCGGTGCGGTAGCGGTCGCCGAGGCTCCCGCCGCTGCCGTGCGGCGGGAGCCTCCATCGATGGTCGTCGAGTAACGGAGGCCCTGGTGCACTTCACGAGTGGCGACGCGACGCTGACGGGGCGTTAGGCTCCGGCAGCGCGTGAGTGCCGTCAGCATCGACTCGGCCACGGGATGCCTCGTCATCGATGGCGCGAAGACCTTTCCGATCGGGCTGTCGGAGCCACCCCCGCCCAACGGACAGACACGCGATGGCCGCAACGCCTGGGCCGAGGTTTCCGACGCAGGAGTGAACTTCCTCCGGAGCGGCCTGCGCCAATGGTCGCTGCCGCAGCTCGACGCGCAGATCGCAGCGGAGCGCGCCTTGATGGACGCCGCCGTCTCTCACGGGATGTTCTGCTGGCCGCGGCTCGGCAACGCCGCGAGTCTCCCGACGACGGCGAACTCTGTCGAGGAGCAGATCCTCGTGCG
>JBKPMS010000071.1:0-9671 GCA_046732275.1 Actinomycetota bacterium
GGTGGAGGCGTGCATGCGCCACATCGAGTTCCTCGACACGGAGATCGCCGAGGTCGAGCGGGTCATCGCCCGCTACGCGCTGGGGTGCTCGGACGCTCGGCGGCTGATGAGCGTCCCCGGCGTCAATGTGATCTGCGCCGCCACCTCCTGGCCGCCGTCGGCGACATCGGGCGGTTTCGCACCTCCCGCCAGCTGGTCGGCTACCTCGGCCTGGACCCTAAGGTCCGCCAGTCCGGCAGCACGCCGGCCAAGAGCGGCCGGATCTCCAAACGCGGCGCGGGCACGGTCCGCTGGGCACTGGTCGAAGCGGCCGCCAGCGTGATCCGCCAGCGGACCGCTGCACGCCTACTACCAGCGCCTGCGCGCCCGCCGCGGCCACCAGATCGCCGTCGTCGCCGTCGCCCGCAAGCTCGCCGTCCTGAGCTCGTCGGAGAGGGCAAGGTGTCGCTGGACGACCACATCTCCAAGTGGGTGGCGGGCGTGCCCAACGGCGATCGGATCACCATCCGACAGCTCCTCAGCATGACAAGCGGTCTCCGCACTAGCTTTCTAGCCGACCCGGACAAACAAAGCTGGCTGGTCACTGGGTGCACCGAGGCGGACGTACTGGCGGCAGGGGCGTCGCAGCCCCCACTCGCGCCCCCCGGCACCAAGTGGTCCTACAGCAACTACGGCTATGACCTGCTGGGACGGGTCGTCGAGCTAACCACGGGGCAGGACATCAGTACGGCCATCCAGCAGCGCATCGCCGGACCTCTTCGCCTCCACCGGACCCTCCTACCCCCCACCGGGAACGGCCTCAGCGCGCCCTTCACCCACGGGTACGGGGGGGTCAGGCCCACCAAGGCGCCGACGGCCAAGGAGGATGCCACCGCCCTGCGCCAGTCGTGCACAGGGGCCTCCGGTGGCATGGTCTCCACCCTCTCGGATCTGCGCCGCTGGTCTCGGGCCTTGGGTACCGGTGCCCTGCTCCAGCCTGCGGTCTGGACGGAGGCCCACCAGGGCCTGTTCCCCTACGCTTTTGGCGACCACTACAACGGCCGCGGCCGCTGGCTCCAAGGACTTGGCTTCGTCGAATCCGGGGGGTTCAAGGGCAAGGAAGGCAGTATCCCCGGCTACGAGTCGATCAGCATGTACTCGCCTTCGCGCCACACGAGCATCGTTGTGGCGTCCACCAAGCAGGGCAATGCCATCACGCCCACGCGGATGTTCCAGGCCCTCGCCATGGATGTCTACGGCCCCAACATCGGCTTCGGGCTCACGCCCGCCCAAGCCCTCGCTCCCAGCTACACCGGTGAGCAGCCGGAGGGGGAGGGTTGATCGGCGCGGCCGCCGCTGTCGCCGCGCCGCCCGGTTCGAGCACGACTGCCGCACTCCCGCTGGTCGCGCATGACCTGAAGGCCACTGAACGCCTCGTCCACGGCGCTCATGTGGGGCTGGGTGATGATCGTCGGCGTGATCGGCGCGGCCGCCTCGGTCCCCGCGCTAAACCTGGCGTTGGCCACGTGGCCTCCGCCGTCGGCTCACTATCGCTCTGCGCGAGCGGCGACAAGCGGAAGCTCGGCGTTCGTCAGTCGGTGCCCAGGAGTAGCCTCAGTCCCATGAGCCCGATCCCCGGTGAGCCACTCGATCCGAAGCCCAAAGAACTGACCACAAGCGACGGGCGCAAGTTCAAGGTCAAGATTCCGGGTCTGATGCCGCCACCGAAACCGGGGCAGACCGAGGAGCGGGGCAGCGCGGAGCCGCCCCGCAATGACCCTCGGCCACTCATCAACCCCGACCACGTCGGTCCCTAACGTCGCGGCCGCGCATCTGGCCGCCCGCGCTGAACACTCGCTCGCGATGCGCGAGAAGCACGCGCCCGAACGAGACCTCGCTCACTTGCGGTCCGGACGACCGATGAAAGTCAAGGGGTGTGGGTGGGTGTTCTTTGCGGAGTTTGGGTCGGTCTTGGATGGCGGGTCGGTCGGGCGCGCGAGCTGCGATCCATGCAGTGCGAACAGGATCACCAGGCCGAAGCCGATCGAGAAGCCCATGCACCCGATCAGGAATGCGGCGAGCTTGTGCGCCGGCCGCGGCCGGCTCAGCAGTACGACGGATGCGGCTAGCAGCCCGGCGTCGAGCGAGGCGAGCACCCCGATGACGAAGACGTCGGCGATGACCTGCTCATGGTCCTGTTCGGCGGTTCCCGTCGCGCCCGTGAACACCAGGGAGGCGACCCGGGTCTCGACGGGCGCGACCCGTGTGGGTGCGGCATAGTCGCTCGCCACCACAACCAGGAGGTAGGGCCATGCAGGGCACGCCGACCACCGATATCGCCTCTCCGCCCAGCGGCGGCGAAACCGTTTCCACCCCCAACACCTACGAGGACGCCGAGCGGGCGACTACCTCTCCGACAACGGGTTCCCCGTCGAGAACGCGAAGATCGTCGGTTCGGACCTGCATCTGGTCGAGCAGGTCACCGGCCGGGTGACCACCGGACGCGCGACGCTCGCCGGTGCCGGCTCGGGAGCGTGGTTCGGGTTGTTCATCGGACTGCTGGTGGGCCTGTTCACCACCGGCCCGGCTTGGGCCAGGTTGGTCATCGGGGGTGTGTTCATCGGCGCCGCCTGGGGCGCGATCTTCGGGTTCCTCGCGCACTACGCGATGCGCGGACGCCGGGACTTCGCCTCTGACCGTGCGCTCGTCGCCGACCGCTACGACGTCGTGGTCACTGCCGACGCTGAGCGCGCTCGGACGATGCTCGCGCAGCTTCGCGGCTGAACGGGCCCGTTCCCGGGCGGCGCCGTCAGCGTCGGGATCGCCTCGCCCGCCGGCGTGGGCGTCCCTCGGGCTCGAGCTCGAGGGGGGAGCCGCGCACGATGAGCCGCAGGATCAAGGCGACCCCCACCACGAGCAGTCCGACGCCGAGCAGCCAGAAGGCCAGCGGCGTGTCGATCCCATCGGTGAGCCACTTGAAGTTCATGCCGAAGAACCCGGTGAGGAACGTGAGCGGCAGGAAGATCGTCGCCACCACGGTGAGCAGGTAGATCGTCTCGTTCAGCCGCAGGTCGATCACGGTCGCCAACGCGTCGGCGGCGGCGTCGATGCCCTCCACCAGGCGGTTCACCTGCCCGCCCAGCAGGTTGAAGTAGCGCTCGTCGTCGGCGTCGCGGCCCTCCATGCGCCCGAGCTCAAGCCCGATGCGCTCGAACATTCCGCGCTGCGGGGCCACCCCGCGCCGCATCCTCGAGAGCCGCATGGAGATCTCACGCAGCGTCCCCATCCGCACGCGTCCGCCGCTCAGGGTGGTGGAGCGCTCCGCCAGGCGGTCCAGTGCCAGCTCGACGTCGTAGAGCGCATCGAACGTCGTGGCAACCATCGCCTGGACGACCTCGAACACCGTGTGTTCCGTGCCGCTCTCCTCGAACAGGTAGGGCGCAAGCCGGGTCGGCAGGGAGAACGCGTCCTCGTGCAGGGTCAGGACGTAGTCACGGCCGACCAGGAGGTGGACCTCGACCGCGCGCAGGCGCTCCAGCATGTCCGTCTTCGTGCCGGGCGTCTCCCGGTAGCACGTGGACGGAAACACGACCAGCCCCTCGCCCGCGAAGAGCTTGCGCGCGCGTGGCCCCCGATCTCCAAAGGCCAGCAGCGCGCGCACCGCGCCGTCGGGGATCCCGAGTGCGTCGCGCAGGTCGTCGGCGCGGGTCTCTTGAGACGAGACGTCGATCCAGACGAAGCGCCCCTCCGCCCGCAGCGCCTCGATCCGGCTTCGGGCGGATGCATCGAGACCTTCGACGACGTCGGACACGTGCGCGAGATTACGCCGCCGACCGGGGACGGAGCCAGGGCATCCACGGGCGCGAACGGTCGCGCGACGCGCAATCGTGCTCGGCTGTGACACAACCGCCCCAGACGGCGACCGGCCATGACAGTGCCCGCGGGCATGATGGTCACCCGACGACGGGGTGGATGGCCAGCGCGAGGAAGGGTTTCTCCCGCGTGTTCCTCGGCGACTGGCATCCGGTGCTGCGCGACCCCCTCGATCTATTTCGCCTGAGCTTTCCGGTTGGCGCGGTGATCTTCGCGGTGCAGGGAGATTGGGACGCGTTCGTGCGGCTGCTGGTTCCCGGCGCGCTCGTGCTCCTGATCCGCGCGCTCAACGTCCCCCGTCCGGTCGACTGGCTGTTCTGCATCGCCATGTTCTTCCAGGGCTGGGGCAACGCGCTGCATCTCTTCAGCGAGTTCTGGTGGTACGACAACACCGTCCACATCACCCTGCCCGCCAGCCTGGCGCCGATCCTCTACATCGGCTTCTCGCGCCTCGACGTGGTCCCCGACCCGTCCGCGCGCGTGTTCCGCGGGTCGGAGGTCGTCGGCATGGCGCTGATCGCCGCCTGCCTGGCCATCACCGCCGCCAGCGGCTACGAGATCTACGAATGGGCCGTCGACCACTGGTTCGGCCAGTCCCTCTTCATCGGGGAGACCGACACGGTCACCGACCTCGCGGACGGCTTCCTCGGCGGCGTGATCGGCGGCATCTTCCTGGGCATCTGGGCACTCGCCAACTACTCGAGCCGGCGCCTTCCGCCCCGGCTCGAGCGACTGAGGCAGGCGCGCTGATGCGGTGCCGGGTGTTTACGGCGAAGCGTCCTGGGATCAATCCCGACGTCCCGTCCGGCTATGCGGCCCTGGCGTGGGTCCCGAACTGGGCCGCCGGTGGCCTGGCCGCCGGCCCCCTCGCGCGGACGCTTCGCAGGCCACTAGCCGCCCGCACCTGATCGCCGGCAGAACCATGACTGAGCACACGCCCTTCATCGATTTCGAGAACCTGCCGGCCCCCACCGAGGGGTTCGTCATGACCCTGTTCATCACCGTACGGAGCGTCGCGCGATCCCGCGCGTTCTACTCCGAGGTCCTCGGCGGCGAGGTGGTGCTGGAGGAGAACCCGTGCATCGTCAAGCTTGCCAACTCGTGGCTGGTCATGAACCCGGGCGGTCCCCCAACCCCCGACAAGCCCAACATCTCGGTCGTCAACCACGAGCCCGGAGACACCGTGTCGAGCTTCATGAACCTCCGCGTCGCCGACATCCAGGCGTGCTACGAGCAGTGGAGCGCGAGGGGAGCCGAGTTCGTGACGCCACCGATCGATCGCGGTGCCGAGGTTCGCTGCTACATGCGCGACCCCGACGGCTACCTGATCGAAGTCGGGCAGTCCACCGGACTGCTCGAAGGCCACCTGGCCAAGAAGCGGCCCGAAGACCTGCCGGGCTGAGCGGCGCATCAGCGCAGGTGGATCGGGTTGGAGAGCAGCCACAGGCGGCCGTCGATCCGGGCCTCGATGCGGTAGACGCCGGCGCGGTCGATGTCGAGGTCCACGAGCGCGCCGCGACCGGCGTGCACGAGCACGCCGTCGCGCAGCACCGACACCTCGGCGACCTCCGGGAGCCGAACGCGCAGCGCCATCGATCCGGGGGGCGTCTCGCCGCCCATGGGCACGGTCGTGCTGTCGCCCCGCTCCGCCCAGAAGCGCGCCCCGTGCGCGGGGGCGACGAACGGGCAGGTCAGCCAGGCAGCGCCGGTGCGCAGCGCGGTCAGCAGCGTCGTTCGGTCCGCGTCGGTCGCCCCGCCGAGCGGGCGGTCGCAGAGCAGGTGGGTGCGGAGCAGGCCGAACGTGCGGGTGTGTGCGAGCGGCGAGCGGACGCGGCCGCGAATCCGTACTCCGGGCGCGTGGCCGTCGAGCCCGCCTATGGCCGGCAGGCGACGCCGGGCCGACAGGGCATCCCAGCGTCGCAGGTGGTGCGCGGGCGGGCCCTGGGCGACAGCAACCTCCGGGTCGCGCAGCCAGCGGACGGCCTCGGCCGGTGTGCGCCAACCCTCGGCCGCATCGGTCGTGAGCGACCACAGCTCGATGCCGTCACAGCCCTCCGGGTCGTCTAGCGCCGGCCAGCCGTGCGGCAACACGACCCGTCGGGCCAGCGACGGAACCAGCATGCGCCCACCGGCCGAGAAGGGGTGCGCGGCAAAGCCCACCCCGTCGACCGCCCGCACCGCCTCGGCGATCTGCAGCGGCGTGCGCCCCTCGTGGGCGATCTCCGCCTCCACGCCGAAGGCCAGGTAGTGCCCCTGCTTGGGACTGACCTCCGTCCCCACGAGCAGGAACACGCCCGCGTGCATGCCCTCCGAGCCGTCGCGCCGCGCGCCCAGCGTGTCGTGGTCGGTAACGAGCAGCGCGTCGACTCCCGTGGCGCGCGCGGCGTCGAGCACCTCGGGCACCGTCGCCGTCCCGTCGGAATACGTCGTGTGCACGTGGACGACGCACGACACGTCGAAGGCGACGGGCTCGCTCATCGGGGAGATCGTCGCGTCTACCCTGGGTGGATGCCGCCACGCCGCGTCCTCCTCGTCACCGGCGTCGTGGTCTGCGGCTTCGCGGCGGCGGCGCTTCTCCTCCCGCACTCCCCGTCGGACCTGCGCGAGCTCATGGCCGAGCTCGGCCCGGCCGCTCCGGCGATCGCCCTGGCGGCGTGGGCCGTGCTCACCCCCGTCCTCTTCCCCGGCACGGTCCTGGCCGCCGCGTGTGGCCTGACCTTCGGCGCGCTGGGCGGCGGCGCGCTGGCCGTCGTCGGTGCGACGATCGGCGGGCTCGTCGCCTTCGCCCTGGCGCGCACCGCGGCCCACGAGCCGGTCACGCGGTTGGTATCGCGCAAGCCGAAGCTCGCTCGCCTCCAGGGGCTGCTCAAGCGCCGCGGCTTCCACGCGGTCCTCGCCGCTCGCCTGATGCCGGGCGTCCCCACCTCCGGCCTGCACTACGCGGCCGGCGTCTCCCCCGTCAGCGTGCGCGCCTTTGCCGCGGCCATTGCCATCGGCGCGTTGCTGCGCACCGTTCCCTACGCCATCCTCGGCCAGGGTCTGGCCTCGGGGTCAACTACCACGATCGCCTTCGCCGCGGCGTCGATCGTGCTCGGCGGCTTGGCCGCCGGCCTGCTCGCCCGGACGCTGCGCCGGCCCGTCGCGACGCGCCCCTGATCGGCGCCAAACCCCGGCCCGACGCGCAGTACGACGATCGTCGACTGGAGCATCCCGACCACGCCGCGCCGCAGCGGCTGACCGGGGTCAAGAGCCCGACGCTCGTCCTCCAGGGCGACGACGACCTGATGATCCCGACCAGCTCAGTTGCCTCATGGCCGGTCTGATCCCCGACGCGCAGATCCGGATCTACGCGGCGCACGGCTTCCTCTTCCGTACCCGGCCGAGGTCGCGGCGGAAGTCAGCGCATTCATGGTGTGATGGCCGCCGACCAGGAGGACGAAACCAACACAAGGATCGACATGTCGCCCACGACCAAGAAGTCTTCCGACACTCTCGAGACGCTGACCATCCGCCGGGACGGGGCCGTGCTGTTTGTGGAGATCGCGGCTCCGCCCATGAATCTCCTGGGACCCGAACTGGTCCGCGATCTGGTCGCGCTGATCCAGCGCAGCGAGGCGGACGATGCCATCCAGGTGCTCGTCTTCACGAGCGCCGACCCCGACTACTTCATCTCCCACGTGGACCTGACCCGAATCGCCGAGTATCGGGCGGAGGCGGCGAAGCTGACCGGCGAGGCATCGATCGCGCTGCTGTTTCGTTATCTCAGCGCGAGCCGGCTCGTCACGATCGCGCAGATCGAGGGTCGCGTCCGCGCCGCGGGGAGCGAGTTCGTCCTCGCCTGCGACATGCGCTTCGCGGCGTGCGAGTCAGCGATCTTCTGTCAGTTCGAGCCGGCGTTCGGGCTACTCCCGGGCGGTGGGGGCGCTCAACACCTCACGCGGCTGATGGGTCGCGCGCGAGCGCTGGAGGTAATGCTCAGCGCCGACGACTACGACGCCGAGATGGCGGAGCGGTACGGCTGGATCAACCGCGCTCTGCCCGCCGATGCGCTTGGGGATTTTGTCAGCTCCCTTGCTCACCGGATCGCCAGCTTTCCGCCTGCGGGCCAGGCCGTGGTCAAGGATCGAATCAACGCGATCGCGCTCGCGCCCGTCGAGGATTTTCGTCACGACTCCGATCTCTTCGGCGAGGGCGTGCGCGCCCCTGAAGCCCAAAAGCGAATCGCGGCGGCGATGAAGCACGGCTTGCAGACACGCGACGCGGAATTGGCGCTCGCCCGCACGTTGGGCGAGCTTGCCTGATCGGCGGTCAACAGTCTTAGCTTCGGTGACGAGCATCTCTGCCTGCGCAGCAACGACCCTGCCTTGCGCGGCACGCAGGGCGTGCGCTGCGCCCGCACGAGGCGCATCCCCGCCGGGTCAAACGCACTTACCGGCGGCTCCACCGGCACCATCGTCTTCTGACCCGCGTCCCGCCACGCGCGCTCGCCCGCGGTGGCCGGCGTGCTGTAGGCCGCGGTCCTCCCCCAACCGCCGCGATGCTCTATGCGGCCGGGTGAATAGTTCTGGCGGTCGTCGCGCTTGCGGTCACCGGTTCTCGGGATTCTCACACCGCCCCGGGCGCGCCCGCGCACACTCCGGCGTGAGCGGAGACGTCCGCTCCCGCCCCGCCACTGGAGCTGAGGGCCCTCGGCTGGGGCCGGACTGACGCGTCCGCCCGCTGCCGGCCTGCTCGCGGCAGCGGGTGCGACGCGTCCTCATGGTCCTGGGGCGGCATCGCTGCAATCGCCCACAGCTCGAACTCGAGCTGGCGCGCGGGCGGCAGGTGCGGCGCGTCGGCGCGCAGGAGTGCGAGCGTCGCCTGGTAGTGGTCGTCGCCGGCGCGTCGGCGCTCGCGCTCGTGGTGACGCTCGCCTTCCGGATCGAGACCCGCGGCCGCGCGCTCGACGCGGTGTCGGGAGCCGAGCTCGCGCGCCTACGCGCGCGCCCGACACCGCCGTAGATGGTTGGTTCCGCATCCGCGTGGGCGCGGTCGTGGAATCAGCCATGTAGTCACCGGATCGACACGGCGTCGTCACCGGCGGTTCACAAGCTCGGCCGGGCGCCGTCGTTGGATGTGCCCACCTGGCGGGAGCAAAGGGGGCAAAGATGCGGATTGCACGGTGGGCAGGTGCTCTGGCGGCGGCCGGGGCGGCGCTTGCGCTCGCGGCAGCGCCGGCGATGGCGACCGGCGGCAACGACCGGCTCGGCCGGATCAGCCACGTCGTGGTCGCCTACGAGGAGAACCACAGCTTCGACACCTGTACGGGGACTGGGAGGGCATCAACGGGGTCGCCGGCGCCGACGCCGCGCACGCGACTCAGGTCTCCAGGCGGGCAGGCCGTACGACTGCCTGCTGCAGAACGACGTGAACCTGACCTCGGAGCTCTGAGAGGTCGACATGCCGCAAGGGCTGACCGTGTCCACGCCGCCAGCGCATGCGCCCCCAGGCGGGAATTCGCTCTGCTCAGCGCTGCTCCCCGCTTGGTAACGCCGACGAGATGATTCGCGGGTTTACCCGCAGCAATGCGCGGTGCGCGATCCTGGGGCTCTGAGCGATGGCCACCGGGGCCACGGTCCGCGAGCTCGCCGTCGCCTGGCCATGCCCGCAGCCGCATAGCGCGGCGGCGCTCGCGCCTCCTGCGATGAGGATCGCGGTCGGCCGGCGCCACCGTGCCGGCAGGCCCTGAGTGTGGGCGAACCAGATCGTGGCTCCGGCGAACAGGATGGCGGCCATGAAGAAATTCACGCGGAACCCGAAAAGGTGGTGGGCGGGATCGA
>JBKPMS010000072.1:0-23969 GCA_046732275.1 Actinomycetota bacterium
GCATCGCGCGCCGAACGAAGCCATGCATCCACGCTTCGATTCTTCCTGAATGGCAACCTATTCGCGGTGAGCAAGGCTCCGCCGTACTCCGCCGCAGCCGTCGACGTCGTGCGCCTGCCCGGCGGACGCGCCGAGACGGACGACGTCGCGGTCGAGGAGCCCCTCGAGATCCGCATCAACGGCGAGCCCGTCGCCGTCACGATGCGAACGCCCGGGCACGACGAAGAGCTCGCCCTCGGCTTCTGTCTGTCCGAAGGGCTGTCGCCGAAGAGCGCCGCGCTGCCGGAGGACTTCGCGGCGAACACCGTCGAAGTCACGTCTACGTCGTTCCTGCCTGCCGAGGTACGGCGGAACTTCTACACGAGCTCCTCGTGCGGTGTTTGCGGAAAGGGCGCGCTCGAAGCTGTCGCCGTCGACACGCCGCGCGTCACGGGCGATCTCCGCGTTCCTGCAAGCCTGATCTCCGAGCTGCCGCGCCGATTGCGGAGCGCGCAGCGGGCATTCGCCACGACCGGCGGCCTTCATGCGACCGGCCTGTTCACCACGGCGGGCGAGCTGCTCTGCGTACGGGAGGACGTCGGCCGCCACAACGCGATGGACAAAGTGATCGGTTGGGCATTCGGCGAAGACCGCCTGCCGCTCGCGAACACGCTTCTCTGCGTCAGCGGCCGACTGTCGTTCGAGCTCGTCCAGAAGGCCGCGGTCGCGAGATGCCCGCTCGTCGCGGCCGTCGGCGCTCCGTCGAGCCTCGCCGTCGACCTTGCCGTCGATCGAGGCATCACCCTTTGCGGGTTCGTGCGCGACGGCCGGATGAACGTCTACTCGGAGCATTGGCGCGTCACGGACTGACGGGGGTCCTCCTCGTCGGCGGGGCGAGCCGCCGCTTCGGTGCCCCGAAGGCCCTCGCGCGGCTCGACGGACAGACTCTGGCGGAGCGCGCCTGGCGTGTGCTCGGCGAGGTCTGCGACGAAAGGCTTGCCGTCGGCAAAGAGCGGGACGGGCTACGTTTGCCTTTCCCGATTCTGGACGACGCGGCGCCGGTCCGTGCGCCGATCGCAGGCGTCGTCGCAGGGCTGCGCGCCGCCGCGAACGAGGTCTGCGTCTTCCTTCCGGTCGACTGCCCTTGCGTTTCTACTCACACGCTGCTGCGGCTTGCCGACGCCGCCGCCGACGCGGCTGTTCCACAGACCGGGCCGCTCCCCGGCGCCTACCGGCGCCGCATGCTGGCGCCGCTCGAGCAGAGACTCGAGCGCGGTGAGTACTCGCTCCGCGACGCCCTCTCCGGCCTCGACGTCACGATCGTCGAGCTCGATCCTGGTGAGCTCGTGAACGTGAACACGCCTGCGGAGCTCGACGCGGTAGCGGCGTTTCACGCCGCCGGGTCGCTGGAAGACACGGCACCGTGAGCTTGACGAAGCTCCTCGAGTCCTGGCCCGTCCTGCGCCAGGTCCGGGAACGAGACCTCCTCGGCCTCGGACGCGCGGTCCAGTCCGAGCGTTCGAAGACGCTGACGCCGCGGATCGAGCAGGCCGAGCGCACGGTCCAGTCGGTCTGTCCCTACTGCGCCGTCGGTTGCGGCCAGCTGGTGCACGTCTCCGGCGGCGAGGTGATCCACATCGACGGGGATCCTGCGAGCCCGATCTCCCGGGGCCGGCTCTGCCCAAAGGGCCAGGCTTCCAAGAGCTACGTCCAGAGCCCGCTGCGCGAGTACAAGGTCAAGTACCGGCCGCCCTACGGCACCGCGTGGGAAGAGCTCGGCCTCGACGAGGCGATGGAGATGATCGCCCAGCGCGTCATCGACACGCGAGCCGAGACGTGGCAGGCGGAAACCGACGATGGCAGCCCCGCCAACCGAACGCTCGCCATCGGCAACCTCGGCGGCGCAACGCTCGACAACGAGGAGAACTACCTCATCAAGAAGCTGATGACGGCGCTCGGCGTCGTCCAGGTGGAGAACCAGGCCCGTATATGACACAGCTCCACGGTCCCCAGTCTGGGGACCTCGTTCGGGCGAGGCGGCGCGACGGACTTCCAGCAGGACCTGCAGAACTCGGACTGCATCGTGATCATGGGCTCGAACATGGCCGAGAACCACCCGGTGGGATTCCAGTGGGTGATGGAGGCCAGAGAGCGGGGAGCCGAGGTCATTCACATCGACCCGCGCTTCACGCGAACGAGCGCGATGGCGACGCGATGGGTGCAGATCCGCGCCGGAAGCGACATCGCTTTCCTCGGCGGCATCGTCAACTACATCCTCGAAAACGATCTCTGGTTCGACGAGTACGTCAAGCACTACACGAACGCGCCCGCGATCATCGACGAAGGCTTTCGCGACACCGAAGATCTGGACGGGCTCTTCTCGGGATGGGATCCGGAGACGCGGAAGTACGACCAAACGACGTGGCAGTACGAGGGTATGGAGGTCCACGGTGCGGCCGGGCAGCGGGAGTCGGGCGTCAAGGGAGAACAGGCGGGCCATGGCGGCCACGGCGGCGGGCTACGACACGGCGAGCCTCCGGCCGAGGACCTGACGCTCCAGCATCCGCGGTGCGTCTTCCAGCTCCTGAAGAAGCACTACCGGCGCTACACACCTGAGTTCGTCGCTCGGACGTGCGGCTGTAGCGTCGAGGACTTCCTCGGCGTGGCCGAAGCGCTGACGCGCAACTCGGGCTCCGAGCGGACGGCGGCATTCTGCTACGCCGTCGGCTGGACGCAACACACCGTCGGTGTGCAGTACATCCGTACTGCCTGCATCATCCAGCAGCTCCTCGGAAACATGGGCCGGCCGGGCGGCGGCGTCGTCGCGCTACGCGGCCACGCGTCGATCCAGGGCTCGACGGACATTCCGACGCTCTACAACATCCTCCCGGGCTACCTGCCCATGCCGCACGCGAAGCGCTACGGCAGCTTCGACGACTTCATGCAGGCAAACATCTCGCCGACCGGCTGGTGGGGCCACTTCAAGGCCTACTGGGTCAGCTTGATGAAGGCGTACTTCGGCGAGCACGCGACCGAGGAGAACGAGTGGCTCTTCAAGGAGTTCCCGCGCGTCGACGACGACAACTCCGCCTACTGGACGACGATGGAGATGCTCGACGGGAAGGTGAAGGGCTACATCCTCGCCGGCGAGAACCCCGCCGTCGGAAACGCCCACTCGAAGGTGCACCGCCTCGCGCTCGCCAAGCTCGACTGGCTCGTCGTGCGCGACCTCGTCGAGATCGAGAGCGCGGCGTTCTGGTACGACAGCCCGGAGATCGAGTCGGGCGAGCTCGAGACCGAGCAGATCCCGACCGAGGTGTTCTTCCTCCCGGCGGCCGCACACGTGGAGAAGGACGGCTCCTTCACCAACACTCAGCGCCTGCTGCAGTGGCACTGGCAGGCGACGGAGCCGAAGGACGACTGTCGCTCCGACCTGTGGTTCTACTTCCACCTCGGCCGAATGATCAAGCAGAAGCTCGCGGGCTCGGAGGAGAAGCGCGACACCCTGATCAAGGCACTCCGCTGGGAGTATCCGACGCACGGCGCAATCCAGGAGCCGGACGCCGAGGCGGTTCTCCAGGAGGTCAGCGGCCGCGAGCTTCCGACCGGACAGTTCCTCGAGGGTTATCCGGAGCTGCGAGACGACGGCTCGACGCTCTGCGGCTGCTGGATCTACTGCGGCGTGTTCAAGGACGGGATCAATCAGGCCGCCCGCAAGAAGCCCCACTGGGAGCAGACGTACATCGCCCCTGAATGGGCGTGGGCGTGGCCGGCAAACCGGCGCATCCTCTACAACCGTGCCTCGGCCGACCCGGACGGCAAGCCATGGTCGGAGCGCAAGAAGCTCGTCTGGTGGGACGACGGCGAGCGTAAGTGGACCGGCCTCGACGTCCCCGACTTCCAGGAGACAAAGCCGCCGGACTACGTGCCCCCGGACGACGCGAAAGCCGAGGATGCGATCGCCGGCGACCACCCGTTCATCATGCAGGCGGACGGCCGCAGCTGGCTCTTCGTGCCGCAGGGGCTCGAGGACGGTCCGCTACCGACGCATTACGAGCCCCAGGAGTCGCCGTTCGACAACCCGCTGTACTCGCAGCGCGCGAATCCTGCGCGGCAGACGTTCGAGCGCCCGGAGAGCCCGTACGCACCCGTCGGCGGCGACCCCGGTGCCGACGTGTATCCGTACGTCGGCACGACGTACAGGCTGACCGAGCACCACACGGCCGGCGGGATGACTCGCACGGTTCCCTATCTCTCGGAGCTGCAACCGGCGATGTTCGTGGAGGTCGACCCCGAGCTGGCCGAGCGAGAAGGCCTCATCCACGGCGAGTGGGCCACCGTCTACAGCCCAAGGGCCGCGATCGAGGCGCGTGTCCTCGTCACCGACCGAATCAAGCCGATCGTCGTCGACGGGCGCAAGACGCACCAGATCGGCCTCCCCTACCACTGGGGAACGCGTGGGCTCACGACGGGCGGATCCGCCAATGACCTGGTCGGCCTGGCGCTCGACCCGAACGTCCACATCATGGAGTCCAAAGCCTTCTCCGTCGGGATCAGGCCCGGGCGTAGGCCGCGGGGAGCGGCGCTCCCCAGGTTCGTCGAGCAGATGCGCACACGCGCAGGGATCGAGGCATGAGCGACTTCGCGGCGCTCTCCGACATCACCGGCGAACCGGACGGCTGGCGCGACACGTACGACGAGGACGCGAAGCCACGGATGGGCTTCTTCACGGACACGAGCGTCTGCATCGGCTGCAAGGCGTGCGAGGTCGCCTGCAAAGAGTGGAACGTCGTCCCGGCAGACGGTCAGGTGTTCACCGGCGAGTCGTACGACAACACGTCGACGCTCGGCGCGAACACGTGGCGGCACGTCGCGTTCGTCGAGCAGCGCAAGCCGCTCCGCGAAGACGACCGAGACGATGCGATTCGCTGGCTGATGTCCTCCGACGTCTGCAAGCACTGCACGCATGCGGCCTGTCTCGACGTGTGCCCTACCGGCGCGCTCTTCCGCACCGAGTACGCGACCGTCGTCGTCCAAGAGGATGTTTGCAACGGATGCGGCTACTGCGTGCCCGCATGTCCATTCGGCGTTCTCGACAAGCGCCATCTACCGCGCACCGATCCCTCCCCCGATCTCCTGCCGGTTTTCGGCAGCAAAGAAGATGGGCGCGTCTGGAAATGCACGCTCTGCTACGACCGGCTGAAGGGCGGCCACGAGCCCGCGTGCGCGAAGGCGTGCCCCACCGACTCGATCCAGTTCGGCGAGGTCGAGGAGCTTCGCGAACGCGCCGACCGGCGGCTCGAGAAGCTCCAGGCTCAGGGCTGGAACGGCGCGCAGCTCTACGGACGCGACCCGGACGACGGCGTCGGCGGCTTCGGCGCCTTCTTCCTGCTCCTCGACGAGCCCGAGGTCTACAGCCTCCCGCCCGACCCGGTCGTCACGACGAAGTTCCTGCCGAGCATGTGGAAGAACACGGCGCTCGCCGCCGCCGGCGTCGTCGCCGGCGCCGCCCTGGCCTTCATCGGAGGCCGGAGTTGAAGCACGGCTCGATCACAGAGGTAGGCACCGAGGTGCGGTCCTACTACGGGCGGCCGGTGATCAAGGAGCCGGTGTGGCAGCCGGAGATCCCGATCTACTTCTTCTTCGGCGGGCTCGCGGGTGCATCATCCGTCCTGCACGCCGGCGCGCGCCTCGCCGGCAACGAGCGCCTTGCGAGAACCAGTCTTTTCATCGGGGCGGCCGGAGACCTCATCGGTCCACCGCTCCTGATCTCGGACCTCGGCCGGCCGGAGCGATTCCTGAACATGCTCCGCGTCTTCAAGGTGACGTCGCCGATGAGCGTCGGCACGTGGGTCTTGCTCGCCTCGGGCGGCGCGTCGAGCAGTGCCGCAGCTCTGGAGCTCCTGGGCAAGATGCCGCGCGTCAAGGCCGCCGCCGAGGCCGTTGCAGCGTTCTTCGGCCCGCCGCTCGCCACGTACACCGGCACGCTCGTCGCGAACACCGCCGTGCCCGTCTGGCACGAAGGACGGCACGAGCTGCCGTGGCTCTTCGGTGCGAGTGCGTCGGCGAGCGCCGGCGCGGCGGCCGCGATCTTCACCGACGTGGAGACGGCCGGGCCGGCGCGACGTTTCGCGCTTGCCGGAGCGGTGGGCGAGTTCGGGTTGATGGAGGCGATGAAGCGGCGCCTCGGCTTCGTCGGCGAGGTCTACGACCAGGGAGCCGCCGGCAGGCTCGCTCGGGCCTCGAAGGTCTGCACGGCGGCCGGGAGCGCCTTGCTTGCGATCGGCGGACGGCGCAGCAGCAGGGCAGCGTCTGTTGCCGGCGGCGCGCTCGTGCTCGCCGGAGGGATGGCGCTGCGCTGGTCGGTCTTCCGCGCAGGCTTCCAGTCGGCGCGCGATCCGCGCTACACGGTTATCCCGCAGCGCGAGCGGCTCAGTCGACAGCGATGACCTCGCAGTCGGCGGCGCGCTTGACGCCCGCTGCAACGTCCTCTCCGAACAGGCGCCCCATCAGCCCGTGGTGGTGGTGGCCGACGACGACGAGGTCCACGCCTCGCTCGCGTGCCGCGACGACGATCTCCTGCGCCGGCTCGCCGGCGGCCCAGACGTAATCCGCCTTGAGCCCGGCCGCTTCGACGCGCTCCCGCGCACGGCCGAGCACCGGCTCGAGGTCGGGCGGCTCGGCAAGCGGGATCATCGTGGCGGGGCTGTCGTCGAGCGTGCCGAAGTTCTGCGGCCCTTCCGGGTTGAGCGGCATCTCTACAACTGCGAGGACTACGAGCTTCGCGTTCGTGGCCCGCGCCTCGTCGACCGCGCGGGCGAGCGCCCGGTCGGCCGCGTCGAGGCCGTCGTAGCCAACGAGGATCGTCCGCTTGTTGCTCATCCGGCCTGCCGACTCTACGCGTCCGTCAGGTGGACGGGCCGCTCGGCCGCACCGAGCCCGGTTCGGCGCTCGGGTCTAGATAGGCGTCGCCGCCCGGAGGATCGCCGCTCTCCTCGCGCGGCAGCAGGGCGCGCGGCTCGAGCGGGGACGGCTGCACCGACGCGACGCCTCTCCGACCTCGTCGAGCGACTCGTACTCGCGCTCGGGGAGGGACTGCAGCTCCCGCACGAACGCCGCGTCCTCGCGGCGGGCATACGCAAGGAGCTCGTCCTTTGTCGCGGGAAGGGATACGCCCTCGAGCGTGACCTGGAGCTCCGCAGCGACCTGGAACCTCATGCAGGCGCGTTTCCCGCAGACGAATCGCCGTAGCCACGGTGCCAGTCGAGGGTCAGGCCCAGCCCAGCACAGCCCACCTCCGGCCGGCGAAGCGCACGGAGAGCAGAACGAGCCGCGCCGCGATCAACGCGTCGAGCGCGGCCCAGACTCCGACGATTCCCCAGTCGAGACCGAGGGCCAGCAGCGCGAGCGTGACGAAGAGCGCGCTCGCCGCGAGCATCGACCACATGAGAAATGCCGTGTCGCCGGCTCCGATCAAGATCCCGTCGAGTGCGAACACGACGCCCGCTAGCGGTTGCATCAGAGCGAAGTACGGCCACAGCAACAGCGCCTGATGAAGCACCGCTTCGTCGTCCGAGAACGCGCGCGGCACGACATGTCCGAGCAGCAGCAAGACGAGGGTGAAGGCCGCGCCGACGACAAACGACCAGGCGATCATCCTCACCGCAGCGGCATACGCGCCGTCGGCATCACCCGCACCGAGCATCCGCCCGACGAGCACCTGCCCCGCGATGGCGATCGCATCGAGGATCAGCGCCAGCAGGAAGAAGAGCTGCGTCGCGATCTGGTGCGCGGCGAGCTCGGCGTCACCCATCCGCGCACACACGGTCGCGGCGACGAGGAACGAGGCGTACAACGCGGCGGTGCGGACGAAGATCTGCCTCCCCACTCTCATCAGCGGTCGCATCTCGCGGAGGCTCGGTCGCTTCGACGCGACGTACGGCCGCAGCAGCTCGACGACGAACACGGCGCCCATCCCCGCCTGCGCGATCACGGTTCCGGCCGCGGAGCCGGCGATGCCCCAGTGGAAGCCGTAGACGAACAGGACCTCGAGCGCGACGTTTGCGACGTTGGCAGCGACGACGATCTCGAGCGGCCGCCGCATGTTCGAGACGCCGCGTAGGAATCCCTGGCCCGCCAGCGCGACGAGCGCAGCCGGGAGCCCGATCGCGGCCAGCCGAAAGTACGTCAACGCGTAGTCGCCGGAGCGGCCGTGCGCACCGAGGGCACGCAAGAGCGGGCTAGCCAGCACCTCCGCCGCAACTACGAGCACGACGCCGATCCCGACCGACAACCACAGTGCCTGTGCCGCGAGGCGGGCGGCGCGCTCGTGCTCTCCGGCCCCCGAGGCCCGTGCGACGACGGCCGTCGTGCCATACGTGAGGAAGTTGAAGATGGTGAACGCGCCGGCGATGACCGTCCCGGCGAGGCCGAGAGCCGCAAGCTGCGGCCTGCCGAGATGGCCGACGATCGCCGTATCGACCAGGACGTAGAGCGGCTCGGCGGCAAGCGTCCCGAGCGCCGGCAGCGCGAGACGAACGATCTCCCTGTCGTGTCGAGAGCGGAGCCGCCCCACCCGCCGAGACGATACTTCGTGTCAGGACGACAGCTTCGGCGTCAGCCGTTCTTCGTGTGGAGCGACGGCCAGCGGTGCACGCGGTGCGACGGAAGCGCTCCCAGCTCGTCCTTCGTCAGATCGACCGTGACGGTGTCCGACTCGACCTTGGCGATGGCCCCGATCGGCACCGTCACCTCGCGGCGACCCCACAGATGCCCGCGCTCGAGGACGAAATGCGTGATGTGCTCGTCGTCGTCGACCAAGAAGCCGTCCACCTCGCCGACGTAGTGACCGTCGGCGGTGACGACGCTGCTCGCACGGCGGACCTCGACCTCTCCCTTGGGGACGCGGTCGTAGGTGATCCCGACGTTCTGGTCGATCGGGCCTATCGTCTCGCCGAACCCGGTGCCGCTGTAGTACGGGAGAGCGAGCACGTCCTGGACGCCGATGTCCCAGTTGGGGTCGCTCGTCGGGGTCTCGCCGAGGCGGAGATAGGCGAATTCCTGCACGTTGGGCAGCCCGTGAACCTCGTCGATGGTGCAACGGAGCAAGATCTCGTTCGACCCTTCCTCCGGGGCGCCGGCGAGCTCGACCGGCACCAGGTGCGATCCGTCGTCTCCCTCGTGCCGGCGTACGACGAGGTGGGTCACGCGCTTCTCGATCGGGTCGATGACGATGTCGGCGAGCTCGCCGACCACTCCGTCGGTACACCGAACCGTTCTTCCGAGCTCGAGTCGCATGGACGTCCCGACTAAGTCTCGTGGACGTCGGCCGGCGCGGCATCGCCCCCAGCGGGTGAACCGGCCGCTGCCACTATCGGGATCCCAACCGTGCCGCCGACCGGCAGGATGCAGGCGCGCACGTCGGGCGCGAGCTCGCCGAGAACGCGCGCGAACTCGTCTGCCGGCCGGCGCAGCTCTTCCGGGTCGAGGCGGAGATCGAGCCGACGATAGGTGCCCCAGTGAATGGGAACGGCGACCCGCGGGCGCAGCCGCGTCACGGCCTCGGCCGCACGCGCCGGGTCGAGGTGACCCGCCGGAACCCTCGGCCCCCAACCTGCGATGGGAAGGAGCGCAACGTCCAGCGCCGGTGCAACGTCGCCCATCGCATCGAACAGGTCCGTGTCGCCGGCGAAGTAGACGCTCCCCGTGCCCTCCACGACGTAGCCGAGAGACGCGGTTCGCCGCCAGAGCGGCCACCGCCTCGAGTCGTGCTCGGCGTGCGTGGAGCGGACGATGACGCTTCCCACGGGCCGCTCCTCGTCACGGTCGATCTCGGAGACACGGCGAAAGCCGAGCTTGCGGACGTAGTACCCCGCTCCTTGTGGAACGACGAGCGGAGTCGAGCGGCTGAAGCGGCGAAGTGACGGCACGTCGAAGTGGTCGTAGTGCACGTGCGAGATGAGGACGGCGTCGACGTCGCCGATCGTGCGGCGGTCGACTGCCTCGGCGCGGTGGAGAAAGCCGATCCGCCTCCGCAGCAGCGGGTCGGTGACGAGCCGAACGCCGTCGAGCTCGATGAGGACGGTGCTGTGACCGAACCACGTCAGCCGGACGGGCTCTGCCACCGCGGCTGACGGCGTCGTCATTCTCTCTTCGGCGACTGCGTGTCCGGCTCGGGCGGGCGACCGTCCTCCTCCGGATCCGCGTCCACGAGACCCTCACGCGCAGCCCACAAGGCGGCCTGGGTACGGGAGCTGAGACCGAGCTTGCCGAGAATCTTCGAGACGTGAGTCCTGGCGGTGCGCTCGCTGATCCCAAGCTCTGCGGCGATCGCCTTGTTTGCCGCGCCCGCGCCAAGGAGGCGGAGCACCTCGATCTCGCGCGACGTGAGCGCGCCGGCCGAATCGGGCCGGGGCGTCGCGAGGAGGGCCGCCGTCAGGTATCGCGCGACGGCGGGGTCGAGCTGAAGCTCGCCGCGGTGCGCGGCGCGTATGGCTACGGCGACTTCGTCCGCATCCGCGTCCTTGAGGAGGTATCCCGACGCGCCGGCCTCGAGGGCCCCTCGGACGCGCTCCTCTTCGCCGAACGAAGTGAGGGCCACGACCTCGACGTCGTCGTAGCGCGCGCGGATCCGACGCGTCGTCTCGATTCCGTCAACGGGCTCCATGTGGAGATCCATGACGACGACGTCGGGCCGCCGGCCTTCCGCATCGAGGGCGGCGAGCAGCTCGAACGCCGCGGCGCCACCGCCGGCGTCGCCCACGACCTCGAGATCGGGCTCGCCGTCGAGGAACGCGAAGAGGCCGCGGCGCACGACCGCGTGGTCGTCGACGACGACCACGCGGATCGCCCCGTCAGCTGCCGTTGGAGTCGGGCTGCCCAATGCCCTCGACCGGAACCTCGACGCGAACCAGCGTGCCGCGACCCACGACGCTCGCGATCTCGAGGACGCCGTCGATCTCTTCTGCGCGGCTTCGCATCGACTCGAGGCCGTAGTGTCCCGGATGCGGCGCGCTCGGGTCGAACCCGCACCCGTCGTCGGCCACCTCGAGAGCGAGCTGACCGTTGTCCGTTCGCACACGGACCCGCGCGCGAGTCGCTCCGGCGTGTCTCACAACATTCGCGAGTGCCTCGCGCCCGATCCCGTAGAGCTGCGTCTGGGTTCTGCGCGCCAGCGGTAGTTGGTGCTCGGGACCGTCGACGTCGACGACGAGCCCGAACTCTTCGCGCAGCGCGGAAGCGTGTCGCGTGAATGCGGGGACGAGCCCGTCCCCGATGCCGTCGGGGCCCCATTCGAAGATGAACATCCGCATCTCGCGCTGCGCGCGCTTCGTCAACTCGCCGATCGCGCTCAGGGCCTCGCCGAGCGGGGCCGAGGGGCTTCCCCCTTCCTCCGCCAGCGCCTTCTCGGCGGCGCGCGTGTGGAGCACGCTGGAAAAGAGCGCTTGCGAGACAGAGTCGTGCAGCTCGCGCGCGATCCTCCGCCGCTCGTCGAGAGCACGCTCGTCCTCGTGGCGCTTCGCGTCGGCAAGCTCCCCAGCAGACCTCTCGCGCTCGCTGACCGCGGCGCTCAGGAAGAGAGACGTGAGCGCGGCGACGAGAATGTAGAGCTGCGTGCTCAGCGTCCGATTGTCGATCGGCTGCTTGAAGAACGGACCGACCTCCTCGGCGGTGATACCGATCGTGATCGCCGCCACGATCGCAACGCAGAGCGTCACCCCCGGCGGCCCGAAGCGGAATGCCGCCCAGATCAGCGCAGGAAAGGTCAAATACGTGAGCGGCGCGTCACTCGTCGCAGGCACAAGCGCAAGGACGACCACCGACGCGATCAGGAGTGCACCTTCGAGGGTCCGCATCCTGCGCCAGGCACCTCGTGGATCGCCGAACCAGGTCAGAACGAGTGGGAGCACGACGAGCGCGCCGGCCGTGTCGCCGAGGAACCACGTCCGCCAGAAGGTCGGCACGTCGGAAAGCTCGATGACGTCTCCCGCAAGCATCGAAACGGTCCCGACGGTTGCGCTGATCGCCGTTGCCGTTCCGGCCGCGACGATCAGCCCGCCGACCTGTTCCGCACGATCGAGTGAAGCGCGGGGGCCGATGAGGCGGCGAAGCAGCCAGGCGCCGACGATGATCTCGACCATGTTTCCGGCCTGTTGGCCGATGAGGCTTCCGAGGGGTAGCGACGTGTGATCGACGAGGAGCTCGCCGTTGACCAGGAGCTCACCGATGAAGACGCCGGGCCAGAAGCGAAGCCCCCAGAGGTAGAGCGCGGCGATGCCGAGGCCGGCGGGGGGCCAGATCGCCGTGACGGACGCGGTGTACCGGAGGGTGTGGCCCAGCTTCGCCGCGCCGTAGTAGGCGGCGGCGAGGACGACGACGCCCGCGGCGTACCGTAGCGACGGGCGCCGCAATGTCAGCGCGGGCACTCGGCTGCTCGACAGTTGCACCGCGGAAGCCTGAGCTTCGGTGCTCATTGATGTCCTCCGTCGGCTAGAGGTGGCGACCGGTCTCGACGGGACGTTACCGGCGGACCGTCCTCAGGCCAAACATCGACTCGTACCCGAAGCGCCGTACGGGCTCGGCGGGAAATGGCAGAGAATGCAGCGAGAAGAGTCGTGACCAGCTCGAACAGAGACCCCGAGTACGGCGTCGAGCCGACGTGGACGCCGGCGCGTCCGCGCATCCGTCCTCTGCAGCTCCTGTTCGCGTGGCTTCTCTCCGCTGCCGCACTGCTCGGAGCGGCCGAGATCCTGCCGGGCGCATCGGTCCGGAACTTCAGCGGGGCGCTCGCCGCCGCTCTCGCGATCGGAGTTCTCAACGCCGTCCTGCCGCCGCTCGTCGCCGCCCTTCGCCTCCCCCTGACGCTTGTCGTCGGCCTCGTGCTCGTTCTCGTGGTCGACGCTCTGATGCTGCTCGCCGCCGACAGGATCACCGACGGGGACCTCCACGTCGACTCGTTCGGCTCGGCGCTCCTTGTTGCGTTCGTAGCATCGGCCCTCGGGGTAGTTCTGGACGTCCTCTTCGGGACGAACGACGACGACATGTACACCTTGAGAGTCGCGCAACGAATCGCGCGACGCTCGCGTGAGCGCGTACTGACCGACGCTCCGGGAATCGTCTTCCTCGAGATCGACGGCCTCGCGTTACCGGTCCTGCAGCGGGCGATGCGCGACGGCAGCGCTCCGAACATGGCGGCGTGGCTGGCGGAGGGGACGCATCGCCTCGCTGAATGGGAACCTGACCTCTCGTCGCAGACGGGCGCAAGCCAGGCGGGGATCCTGCTGGGCTCGAATGACGACATTCCGGCGTTCCGCTGGGTCGAAAAGGAGACCGGCAAGCTGATGGTCTGCTCGGCTCCTGCCGATTGTGCGGAGATCGAGCGGCGCCGTCTCGGCGGCCGCGGCCTGCTGGCCCGAGGCGGAGCAAGCCGCGGAAATCTCCTCTCCGGCGAGGCCGACCACGTGATCCTGACCGCAAGCCGGATGGAGGCGGAGACGCGGTCGAATCCCGGCTATCGCGCCTTCTTCGCCAACGGTTTCAACGTCACGCGGTCACTGGTGTTGTTCGGGTGGGAAGTCCTCCTCGAATGGTCCGCCGCCGCCCGGCAAAAGCGCCGCGACGTTCGCCCGCGAGGCCATCGCGGCGGTCTCTACCCCTTCATGCGCGCCGCCCTCTGTGTCGTCGTGCGCGACCTGATCGTCTACGGGATCCTCACGGACATGATGACGGGGCGACCCGCGATCTACGCCACGTTCTCGAGCTATGACGAGGTCGCGCACCATTCCGGGCTCGAGCGTGCAGACACCATGGAGGCGCTGCGCAAGCTCGACCAGCAGTTCGGACGGATTGCGCGCGCCCGGCCGTACGCCGCAAGACCGTACGAGCTCGTCGTCCTCTCCGATCACGGTCAGACCCAGGGCGCGACGTTCAAGCAGCGCAATGGGTACGGCCTCGAGGACCTCGTCCGGAAGTCGCTCGAACACGCCGACGTCGCGCACGTCGAAGGGGGCGACGAGAACCGGAGCACCGTCGGCAACGCCGTGGGCGAGGCAACGGGCACGAAGGCCGGGCGAAAGCCGTCGAAGAACGACGTCAGCGGCGAGGACGCAGTCGTCCTCGGGTCGGGCAACCTCGGGCTGATCTACCTCATGGACGAGAAGCGCCGCCTGACGCTGGAAGACCTCGACGCGCGGCATCCACGGTTGCTGCCCGCGTTGCGAGCGCATCCGCATGTCGGCTGGCTGTTGGTGCGGTCCGCGCATGACGGTCCGATCGTGCTAGGGCCGCGCGGTACGCGTCAGCTCGCGACCGGCCGGGTGGAAGGCGACGATCCGCTCACGCCATTTGCGGGCAATGCCGCGGAGCATCTGCTTCGCACCGACGGGTTCGAGCACGTCGCGGACATCATGGTCGGCAGCTTCTACGACCCAGTGCTGGAAGAAGGTTGTGCATTCGAGGAGCTGATCTCCTTCCACGGGGGAATCGGCGGACCACAGACGCGTCCCTTTCTGTTCTACCCCTCCCGGCTTCCTCTCCCGCCCGAACCGCTCGTCGGCGCCGCCGCGATCAATGACGTGCTGCGGGCTTGGCGGGCGCTGCTGAACGGGGAAGCGGCCGACGATGCGTCTCTTCCCTCGCCGGATGGAAGAGAGACGCGAACGCCGCAGACTGCAACCGCAGACAGCGCCTAGCGCCCGGTTCTCAGGCCTCGGCACCCTCCGCGGCCTCAGCTTCTTCCTTGGCTTCCTTCCGCGCTCTGCGTGCCGCCTGCTGCTCGGCGGCCTTCACCTTCGCAGCCTCGTAGGACTGTCCGACGAGCAGCTTCCCACCGCTCCAGCCAAAGGCCCACACGAGCATGCCGATGGCGAAGAGGATGTTCCACGTCGTCGTGACGAGCTGCTGCGCGACCGAGTACGCCGTGGCGTCGGTCGCACTGGCCACGCCTTTCAACGACGCCACGTTGAACGCCTGCGTGACGCCCGCTCCTCCGGGCGTGACCGAGGTCACGTTCGCAATCGAGTTGCCACCCGAGATCCGCATGAGCGTGTCGAACGTGACCGGGATCGAGTACGCCGCAAGGAACACCGCCATCACGCCGAGGCTCGCCACCCAGCTGATGAACTCCGGCAGGAAGACGCGGAGAAGATACGCCCGCGGGCGCACGAGGATGCCACCGCCTTCCTTCGCCTCGTCCCACCACTTGACGACCCTCGGCCAGAGCGCGCGCACGAGGAGATAGATGAGGACCACGCCGCCGACGACCACGATTGCCGTCGCCCACGGATGGTCGTGGACGAACGCGAACTTGATGTCGAACGAGCCGCCGACGGAGAGGAAGAGGTAGAGGTACACGAAGATGCCGATCAGCGTGTAGAAGATCTTCTGAACCGCGTAGCCGCCGAGGATCGCGGCGAACGTCGCGCCGGCGATGATCGTCGTGAACATGATCAGCATCACGAGCGTGCCGATGTTCGCCGGGAGGATTCCGTTGAGCGCGACCGACGCGGCGTAGCACGCGAGGATGTCCAGCCAGCGCACCTGACCGGGATACGCGAAGCGGAGGATCGAGTACCACGCAAATGCCGTCGCGGTCGTCTGCACCGTCTTCAGCGCGACGGCGCCGACGATATACGCGGCCGAGATCTCGGTGATCGTGTCCCACAGATCCGAGAACCACTCGGTGATGTCCCAGCCGAGGAGGTTGGCCAGGGCTCCGATGACGACGATCACGAGCGCCCCGACGAGCAGGCGCTTGAGGCGGAACCGCTTCTTCGTCCCCGCCGCGACGGCTGGTGTCGCGACGCTCATGACGCCGACTCTGCCACCGGCCCCGGATGGCCGCAAGCCGGCCCGAGGGGATGCTGCTCCTCCAGCAGCTTCCGCAGCGATTTACGGCCTCTCTTCGTCACGCGTGCATAGGCGGACGGGAACCGCGCCCGCAGGCTCGCCATGCTCCGCCGGTATCGCTCCGCAATCTCGCCCATCGCAAAGACGGTGGCGGGCTCGAGCTCTCCGCCTCGCTCGACGGCGAGGGTCCGCAGCCAGGCGATCGCGATGTCGGCGTCCTGATGGTCCCCCAGGATGTCCTGCAGCGCGACGAGCCGCTTGATCAGCGGTCGTGTCTGCGCGGGGTAGACGTCTGTGAGGAACTCGAGTGCGTAGCGAAATCGCTTGCCGTCGATCCGCACCCGGTGGAACTCTCCCGCAGCGGATGTCGGAACGATCCGGTCGCCGCGCGCGCGAAGCTTCCGGAAGCGGGCCTCGAGCAACTGCGGGGCTACAACGCGCGCGGGCAGCGCGGCCGGCCCCGACCAGCGCCGCCGCTCGGCACGAAGGAAGCGGCCGAAGCGTGCTACGAAGGCCTCGTAGCGACGGGAGTCGAGTGCCGCGAGCATCGCTGCCCGCGCCTCCGCGCGCTCGCTCTCGACCAGCGAGCGGAGCGCGCCGAGCGCCTCCCGATCGGCCCCGGGAACTTCGCCGAGCCACCCGTCGAGCTGCTCGAGCTGCACGTCGAGGTCGCGCACCGCGCCGAGGGCCCGGCCAAGCCAGCGGAGCTCAGCGCTGAAGCTGCGTGCGTGCGCGGGCAGCACGTCCGCGAACAACGAGAGCGCGGCGCGCAGCCGGCGGGCGGCGACACGCATGTCGTGGAGCTCCTCGATGTCGTCGCCGAGCCGCGTTCCCGGCACCCTCGCGACAAGGACGGAGAAGTGCCTCCTCAGTACGGCTATGGCGACGCCGCCGATCGGCATCTCGGCGTGGATCTCCATCGGCCCGAACGTCTCGGGACGCGGCGGCCGAAGGTCGGCGGAGAGCAGCCCGGCCTCGTACTTGCTCAGCCGAGCGGGCTGCAGCCCGCAGTCCGCGCGGAGCCGTTCGACGAACGGCTCGAACGTCGGGACGGCAGGTTCGGGTAGCTCGACCTCGACCCGACGGATCCGCGCCGGTGCCCCTCCGTCCGCGGGACGAATCGCGGTTTCATCGAGCCCGATCTCGGCGGAGGGGACGCCGTCAGCCTCGACGGCGAACACACGACGTCGCGTGTGCACCTCGAACAACGAGAGCAACGGCTTGGTCCCCGCGACGGCACGTACCCGTTCTCCGACCACGCCCGGTGCCGCCACAAGCGCTGCAGGCTCCGACTGCTCGACGGCTTCGGAGAGCTCTGTGCGGCTGCGCAGACCCGATCCGCCGGGAGCGGACGAGTCGAGGGACTTCAGCGTCGCCTCTCCCCCGCCGTCGTCGCCTCGCGTCGGACGCCTGATCCGCAGCGAGTAGCCGGCGCGCTGAAAACGGCGATCATCGGTGTCCAGGTAGAGGTCGATGTGGTTGTCGCTTCCGGCCCGAACGACTCGGACGCCGCCGGTCCCTTCCCAGCGGGCGGGCTCCCCCAGCCAGCGAACCACCGGACGAAGGTCGACGGCGTCAAGCTGCCACTCGACTTCGCGTCCGTCCACGGTTCCGCCCATCGTAGGGACTGTCAGGTGCCGGCGGGCTCGGCCTCGAGCCTCTTACGAGCCTCCAGGTTCGCCGCGTGGTCGGCCTGCGAGACCTCGGGCCAGCTCAGGTCGAGCGCCCGAACCTCCTCGACGAGAATCTGTGCGACCAGCGCCTGCGTGACGCGCTTGTGGTCGGCCGGGATCACATACCACGGCGCCCAGGGCGTCGAGGTCGCCGTCAGCGCGTCTTCGAAGGCGCTCATGTACTCATCCCAGCGCGCCCGTTCGGAGACGTCGGCGGCGTTGAACTTCCACTCCTTGCCGGGCGTGTCGAGCCGCGCCAGGAAGCGCTTCTTCTGCACGTCCTTCGAGACGTGGAGGAAGAACTTCACGATCTTCGTCCCGGTCCGATCGAGGTGTCGCTCGAATACGTTGATGTCCTCGTAGCGCTGCTGCCAGAAGCCCTCGTCGCGCGGGCCCGGCGGAAGACGCTGCGGCTCGAGCCACTCCGGGTGAACCTTGAGCGCGACAACCTCCTCGTAATGAGAGCGGTTGAAGATCCCGATGCGGCCGCGTTCGGGAAGCGCTTTCGAGATGCGCCAGAGAAAGTCGTGGTCGAGCTCTTCGGACGACGGCTTCCCGAAGGCGACGACCTGGACGCCCTGCGGGTTCACCCCTGACATCACGTGCTCGATCGCCGAGTCCTTGCCGGCCGCGTCCATCGCCTGCAGAACGACGAGCAGCGAGTAAGTGTCGCTGGCCCAGAGAAGCTCCTGAGCCTGGGACAGCTCCTTGATCCCCCGTGCGAGCGCATCCTTCGCCCGTTCCTTGAGCTCGTGCCCGGCGAGCCCCTCGAAGTCTGAGCCGCCGGTCCAGGCGGGATCACGAGCCGCGATTCCGGCCGGCGTCCCCGGCTCGACGACGAGCTGCTCGAGCATTCGGGCCCGGACTTCCTTTGCGGCCTCCATCGACCCACTCTCTCACGCCGTGTCGGTGATGTCACGAACCGAACGACCTGGTCGTGCGGACGTGACTGTGAGATCGTGCAGTGACTAGGGCGGCGCGGCCGGGAGCCGTCGGATGCAGGACAGGAGGCGAGAATGGCTGCAACTCATGTGGACGAACGACGGCTCTCGGACGACGACCTCGGGCGCATGATCGCGCTGATGAAGGGCTCCGACAGCGTCGAGCTGAAGCTCACGGTGCCGGAGAGCGATCACCGCTCGACCGTCGCGGCGCTCGAGCTGGATCCCCTCAACGCGCAGATCCGCCAGGTGTTCTTCTTCGACACGCCGGACCTGGCTCTGAACAAGAACGGCGTCGTCGTTCGCGCCCGTCGCGTGCAGAAGAAAGGCGACGACTCCGTCGTCAAGCTGCGGCCGGTGATCCCGTCCGAGCTGCCGTCCGGTGTCCGCAAGTCGCCCGACTTCGGCGTCGAGGTAGACGCGATGCCGGGCGGGTTCGTCTGCTCCGGCTCGATGAAGGGCACTCCGCGCGGCGACGTGAGGGCGGCGGTCGCCGGCAAGGAGGGGCTCCGCGGGCTGTTCTCGAAGGCGCAACGCGCGTTCTACGCCGAGCATGCTCCGGAAGGCGTCGAGCTCGACGACCTCGTGGTTCTCGGCCCGATCTTCGTGCTCAAGCTGAAGTTCGCGCCGAAGGCCTTTGACCGCAAGCTCGTAGCCGAGATGTGGCTCTATCCCGACAACTCGCGGATCCTCGAGCTCTCGACGAAGTGCGAGCCGGCAGAGGCATTTCAGGTCGCCGCCGAGGCGCGGGCCTTTCTCGGCCAGCGAGGTGTCGACCTGGGAGGCGAGCAGGAGACGAAGACACGGAAGGCGCTCGAGTTCTTCTCGGGGCAGCTGAAACAGACTGAGAGCCGGCCGGCCGGATGAGCCGGCACGCGATCGGCAAGGCGAAGACCGCCAAGGCCAAGCGGAAGGAAAAGGGCCGCGGGCGAGCGGGCGCCGACGGTTGGCTGAACGGCGCCCCCGCGGCTCGGGGCAGCGCCGGGCCCGCCGTCGAGCCCGCGTCGCGGTTCTTCAACCGCGAGCTTTCGGCCCTCGACTACAACGCGCGGATCCTCGCTTGCGCCGAGGACCCCCGGCGGCCGGCGCTCGAGCGGGCCCGGTTCCTCGCGATCTTCAGTCGCAATCTCGACGAGTTCTTCCAGATTCGTGTCTCGGGATTGCGCGAGCAGATCGGCGCCGGCCTGGCAGGCACTTCGCCGGACGGCATGAGCCCTCGCGAGCAACTCGACGCCATCCGCGCACGCGCCCAGGAGCTGGCCGCGCTGCAGGTGCAGATCTTCGAGCACGACGTCAAGCCGCTTCTGCGCGCGAGCGGCATACGGATCACGGACTGGAAGGATCTGAAGGGCGCCGAGCGCGATGAGCTTCAGCAGGTGTTCGAGGAACGGATCTTCCCGGTCCTGACCCCGCTCGCCGTCGATCCGGCGCACCCGTTTCCGTACATCAGCGACCTGTCGTTGAGCCTCGCGGTCGTCGTCCGCGACGGCGACAGCGGCGTGCGCCGCTTCGCGCGCGTGAAGATCCCGCCGCTCCTGCCGCGGTTCCTCAGGCTCTCCGGCGGCCGGAAGTTCGTCCTGATCGAGCAGGTGGTCGCAGCCAACCTCGATCGGCTGTTCCCAGGAATGACAATCGTCGAGCATCAACCGTTTCGCGTGACGCGCGACGCAGACGTCGAGATCGAAGTCGACGAGGCGGATGATCTTCTCGTCGCGCTCGAATCGTTGCTGCGAGAACGGCAGCAGGCGCCCGAGGCGGTTCGGCTCGAGGTCGCGAGCTCCATGTCACAGAAGGTTCGCGCGATGCTGCTTCGGGAGCTGCACCTGAGCCCCTCCGATCTCTACGTGCTCGACGGGCCCCTCGACCTCGGCGCGCTCTGGTCGCTGACGGAGCTGAAACGGCCGGCCCTGAAGGCGAAGCCATGGCTCGGCATCACACCGCCCGAGCTCGGCAGCTCGGTGACCGGCCCGCACGACATCTTCGCCACGCTCGCCGCGCGCGACGTGCTCGTTCAGCACCCGTACGACCGTTTTGCAACCTCAGTCGAGGCACTCGTCGGGCAGGCCGCAGACGATCCGAACGTGCTCGCGATCAAGCAGACGATCTATCGGACGGCTCAGGAAGGCGAGGCCGCGATCGTCCACTCGCTCGTTCGAGCCGCGGAGCTCGGAAAGGAGGTCGTCGCCCTTGTCGAGCTGACCGCGAGAGGCGACGAGGAGGCGAACATCGCCTGGGCGAGAACGCTCGAGAAGGCCGGGGTGCACGTCGTCTACGGCGTCGTCGGGCTGAAGACGCATGCGAAGGCGATCCTCGTCGTGCGGCGTGAGGGCGACACGATCCGCCGCTACTGCCACGTCGGCACCGGGAACTACAACTCGACGACCGCGACCGTGTACGAGGACGTCGGTCTCCTCTCGAGTGATTCCGCGCTCGGCACAGACGTGGCAGACCTCTTCAACCGACTCACCGGTTACTCGAACGGCAACGGCTACCGCCGGATCCTCGTCGCGCCGGACCATCTGCGGTCGCGGCTGCTCGAGTTGATCGGCCGGGAGCGGCAGGCGACGGACGGCCGCATCGTGATGAAGATGAACGGCCTGGCCGACCCCGAGATCATCGACGCGCTCTACGACGCGAGCGCCGCCGGAACCGAGATCGATCTGATCGTCAGAGGGATCTGCTGTCTACGTCCGGGCGTCGAGGGGCTCTCCGAGCGGGTCAGGGTGCGGTCGATCGTCGGCCGCTTCCTCGAGCATTCGCGCATCTTCCGCTTCGGCAGCGACGAACGCGGCCCGAAGTACTACATCGGCTCGGCCGACCTGATGCCTCGTAACCTCGACCGACGGGTCGAATGCATCACGCCGGTGACCGATCCAGCACTGACGCGGCGGCTCGAGGAGATCCTCTCCGTGAACCTGGCCGACGACGTGCTTGCGTGGGAGCTCGCAGCAGACGGCTGGCGCAAGCTGCCGACCAAGGTCGGGGTGAACGCTCATGAGCGCCTTCAGGGACTTGCCGAAGCCCGCGCGCGCGGCACGGAGTAGAGCCGCGAGCAGGAGCGACGGCATCGTTCGTGCGGGAGGTGGCGTGGTCTGGCGCCGCAATGACGCCGGAGACGTGGAAGTCGTCCTCGTCCACCGGCCGGCCTACGACGACTGGTCCTTCCCCAAGGGGAAGCTCGATGCGGGCGAGACCGAGGAGGAGGCGGCGGTCCGAGAGGTCGAAGAAGAGACGGGGTTGCGCTGCCGGCTCGGCCGGGAGGTTGGAACGAGCCACTATCGCGACAGCCGCAATCGCCCGAAGACCGTGCGGTACTGGCAGATGACGCCCGTCGACGGTGTCCTCGCTGCGGCGAACGAGGTCGACGACGCCCGTTGGGTCCCGCTCGACGCGGCACCCGGCCTACTCAGCTATGACCGTGACCGGCGCCTCCTCGCCGCGTTCGAGCCTGGTTCGGATTCGCATGGGTGAATCGCGTCGCTTCGGATGATCCTCGTCCGACGGCCGTCGTAGTTTTCGTGCTTGGACAACCGACTGAGGGGGCCGTTCATGCCTGTAGCGGATTACACGTTCCTGGACTCGTTCTGGACGCTGATCATGTTCTTCCTCTGGATCCTTTGGTTCTGGCTGCTCTTCACCGTGTTCGCGGACATCTTTCGCCGCCATGACCTCTCAGGCTGGGGCAAGACCGGCTGGCTCGTCTTCACGATCGTTCTTCCGTTCCTCGGCGTCTTCGTGTACCTCATCACGCAGAACGAAGGAATGACGCAGCGCAACGTCGAGCGGGCGCAAGCGCAGCGCGCCCAGTTCGACACGTATGTGCGCGATGCCGCGGGCAGCGGCGGCGCGGCGTCGGAAATCGACAAGGCGAAGCAGCTCCTCGACAGCGGCGCGATCACGCAGGCGGAGTTCGATTCGATCAAGCAGAAGGCGCTCGCCTAGCGGTCGGCGTCCCTAGCGCGGACTCACGGCTGTCCGCGCGCAGACCATGACTACCGCCAAGGCCGCGCCGTCCACGAAAGCAAGCGGTGCGACGCTCGTGCTGCTGACGCTCGCCGCAGGCCAGTTCCTCATGACGCTCGACAGCTCGGTGATGAACGTCTCGATCGCGACGGTCGCGAAGGACGTGGGAACGACCGTGACGGGCATCCAGGGCGCGATCACTGCGTACACCCTGGTGATGGCGGCCCTGATGATCACCGGCGCCAAGATCGGAGCGATAATCGGCCGCAAGCGCGCCTTTGCCATCGGCTGCGTCATCTACGGCTGCGGGTCGTTCACGACCGCGCTCGCCCCGAACCTTCCGGTCCTGCTGATCGGCTGGTCGTTTCTCGAAGGCGTCGGAGCGGCTCTGATCTTGCCTGCCATCGTCGCGCTCGTCGCCGGGAACTTCCCGACCGAGCGACGTCCTGCCGCCTACGGCCTGGTCGCCGCCGCGGGTGCAATCGCCGTCGCAATCGGGCCGCTGATCGGCGGGTTCTGCACGACGTACTTCTCGTGGCGTTGGGTGTTCGCCGGCGAGGTCGTGATCGTGCTCGCGATTCTCGTCCTGACTCGTAAGATCGCCGACGCTCCGGCGGAGCAGCGTCCTCGGCTCGACGTCGTCGGAGCCGTCCTGTCGGCGCTCGGGCTCGGGCTCCTCGTGTTCGGCGTGCTGAGGTCGAGCGTTTGGGGCTGGATCCAGCCGAAGTCCGGGGGGCCGTCCTGGGCGGGACTTTCGCCTACCGTCTGGCTGATCCTGGGTGGCCTGTTCGTCATCTGGCTTTTCTCGCGCTGGCAGGCTCGACGCTATGACCGCGGCGAGGAGCCGCTCGTGCGCCCGGGCTTGCTGCGCAACAGGCAGCTCAGCGGAGGGCTGCTGATGTTCTTCTTCCAGTACCTCGTGCAGGCGGGGCTGTTCTTCGTCGTGCCACTGTTCCTCTCCGTCTGCCTTGGTCTCTCGGCGCTCGCCACAGGAGCCCGGCTGCTACCGCTTTCGATCACGCTCCTCGCTGCGGCGATCGGCATCCCCCGGCTCTTGCCGAACGTGTCGCCGCGGCTCGTCGTCCGCACGGGAATCCTCATGTTGCTCGCCGGCACGGTCGTCCTGCTCGCCGGGCTCGACCCTGACGCCGGGCCGGACATCGTGTTCGTTCCGATGCTGCTGATCGGGCTCGGGATCGGGGCGCTCGCGTCCCAGCTCGGGGCGGTCACCGTTTCTGCGGTCCCGGACAATCAGAGCCCGGAGGTCGGCGGCGTCCAGAACACGATGACGAACCTCGGCGCGTCGTTGGGCACAGCTCTCGCCGGCTCGATCCTGATCGCCGCGGTCGCGTCGTCGTTTCTCACGAACATCCAGCAGAACTCGGCGATCCCTTCGCGTGTGAAGTCAGAGGCACAGGTGAAGCTCGCGGGCGGCGTGCCGTTCGTCTCGGATGCCGACCTCGAGAGTGCCCTCGACGAGGCGGGCGTCAACCGCAGAACGAGCGAGGCGGCCCTCGATGCCTACCGAGACGCCCGCATTGACGGCCTTCGCACCTCGCTGGCAATC
>JBKPMS010000073.1:0-7993 GCA_046732275.1 Actinomycetota bacterium
GTCATGAAGAACCGCGTCATCTCGGGATGGGTGACCGTCACCGGCCCGCCTTTCGCGATCTGCCTACGGAAGATCGGGATGACGCTGCCGGACGAGTTGAGCACGTTGCCGAAGCGCACAGCGACGAACCGCGTCTTGATCTCCTCGCGATGTCCGTACGCCTCGACGATCCACTCGCAGAGCGCCTTCGACTGGCCGAGAAGGTTCTTCGGATTGGCAGCCTTGTCCGTGGAGACGAGCACGAAGCGCCGCGTTCCGTACTCGACCGCAACATCTGCAAGCACTCTGGTCGCCAGGGTGTTGTTCCGCACCGCCTCGAGGGGATTCGCCTCGAGCAGCGCAACGTGCTTGTACGCGGCCGCATGGAAGACGACCGTCGGCCGGTACCGCTCGAAGACCTGGCTCATCTTGGCCCGGTCGCCGCAATCCCCCAGCACCGGCGCCACCCTGGAGAAGCCGCGGTCGTCGACGAGCTCGCGCTCGATGTCGAAGAGACCCGACTCGGACTGCTCGACGAGGATCAGCCGCGCGGGGGCGACACGCGCGATCTGGCGGCAGAGCTCGGCGCCGATCGAGCCGCCGCTGCCGCTGACGAGAACGGTTTCCCCCGCGAGGTACTGAGCGATCGAGCGGACGTCGACCTCGACCGGCTCCCGGCCGAGCACATCCTCGACCTGGACCGGGCGAATCTGACCGGTGAGGTTGAGATCACCCGAGATCAGCTCGTACAGGCCCGGCAACGTCTTGACCGGGACGCCGGCGCCCTGTGCGATCTCGACGACGCGCTGCCTGGTTCCGCCGGAAGCGGACGGGATGGCGATCAGGACCTCGTCCGGCGCGTTGTCGCGGAGGATACGCGGGAGGTCGTCGGTCGTGCCCAGGACCCGGATCCCATGTAGGCGGAGGTTCTTCTTCCGGGGGTCGTCGTCGATCAGGCCGATCGGCGTGTAGCCGAGCGCCGGCGCCTTCAGCATCTCGCGAATCACGAGCTGCGCCGCGTCGCCTGCACCGACGATGATCACCTCCTTGCCGCGCGCAATCAGCGAAGCGGCGCCGGGCCGCTCGATCATGCTGCGGGCGATCAGTCGCGTGCCCGCAACGAAGGCCAGCAACAGAAGCCAGTCGATCACCGCGACCGACCGCGGCAGCGGGAAGCCCTTCACCGGGTGTGCGAAGTAGACGACGAGGTTCGCGACGAGACACGCGACGGTGACACCGCGGGCCGCGCCCCACATGTCGCGCGTGGAGACGTAGCGCCACCAGCGGTTGTAGAAGCCGAAGACGATGAAGACGGTGAGCTTGATCGCGACGACGACGAGGATCGTGTCCACCATCAGGCGGTGGTATGGGGGCGGCACCCCCTTGTCGAAGCGAAGCCAGAACGCGAGCCACCACGCGAGCGCGATCAACGAAGCGTCCGCCAGGAGCTGCCACACCCGATGGCGGTTGACGGGAATCACGACGGCACCGGTGCCGCCGACCGGATGACCGAGACGACGCGTTCCTGCGCGTCGGCACCGATCCCCGCCCACATCGGCACGGAGAAGTTGTCGGTGGCGAGCTGCTCCGTGACCGGCAGCGAGCCTGGCGCGTAGCCGAGGTGCGCCAACGCCGGCTGCAAGTGCAGTGGAGTCGCGTAGTACGTCGCCGTGCCGATTCCCGCCTCGTTGAGCGCGGCCTGAAGCCGGTCGCGGTCGTTCGAGCGGCACACGAACAGGTGGTATGCATGCCCCGGCTCGTCCTCGGGAAGCTCGCAGGCCTCGCCGAGGCCGAGCTCGGCGTACCGCAGAGCGGCCTCGCGGCGCTGCTCGACCCAGCGGTCGAGCTCAGTGAGGAAGATCCGCAGGATTGCAGCCTGCAGCTCGTCTAGCCGCGAGTTGTAGCCGACGAGCTCGAAGTCGACCTTGTCGCGTGAGCCGTGGAAGCGCAGCATGCGGATTCGTTCCCCGACCTCCTCGTCGGTAACCGCGACAAGCCCGCCGTCGCCGAGGCAGAACAGGTTCTTCGTCGGGTAGAAGCTGAAGGTCGAGGCGGCGCCGGCGCGTCCGACGTCAGGCGATCCGAAGGCCTGAGCGGCATCCTCGATGAGTGTCACGTCCAGCTCCGCGAGCTCTGCGACCGGTGCCGGGCGTCCGAACAGGTGAACCGCGAGGATCGCCTTCGTCCGTGGGGTGATGCGCGAGGCGACGTCCTCGGGATCGAGGTTCATCGTGTGGGCGTCAACGTCGGCGAACACAGGAGTCGCTCCGCGTCGTGCGATCGCCTCCGCAGTAGCGTAGAAGGTGAACGCCGGGCAGATCACGTCGTCGCCCGCGCCGATCCCGAGCGCGTCGAGCACGAGCACGAGCGCGTCGGTGCCGTTGGCTACGCCGATCGCGTCACGCGTGCCGAGGTAGGCGGCGGCCTCCCGCTCGAAGGCAGCGACGTTGGGACCGAGGATGAACGTCCCGTTCTCGAGCACGCCGTCGATCGCCGCCCGGACTCGTGGCAGGAGGTGGTCGTACTGCGCTCGGACGTCAACCAGCGGAATCTGGCGCACGGGGCGAGAGTCTAGAAGACCGCCTTCGCCGCACCAGCAGCCACACGACAGCGGCGATCACCGCGGCCGCGATGACGTAGTCGACGAAGCGGAAGTCGTGGTGGAACGTCTCGTAGCTCTTGCCGAGACCGAAGCCGACGCCGGCGAGCGCGAAACACCACACGGCGGAGCCGATCAGCGTCAGGACGGTATAGCGCCAGAACGGCATTCGGAAGACGCCGGCCGGGATCGAGATGAACGAGCGGACGACCGGCGTGATTCGTCCGATCAGCACCGCCCAGGCGCCCCAGCGGTCGAACCAACGCTCGGCACGCTCGAGCCTCTCTCCGCTGAGGTGGAACCACCTCCCGTGCCGCTCGAGCAGCGGCCGCCCGCCGTAGAGGCCGATCCACCAGCCGACGATCGAGCCCACGAGATAGCCGAGCGTCCCCGCCAGGGCCATCGCGATATAGGCCCATCCGTGCGATGAGATCGTCGTTCCGAACAGATTGACTTCCTGGCCGGCAAAGGCTCCCGCGGCCAGAGCCCCGGCGTACACCATCACGAGCTCGCTGGCCGCCGGGAACACGGCGTCGATCGCCATGAGAAGAAACACGGCGTAGAGGCCGTGGTCTCCGATCAGCGAGGTGAGTGTGCTCGTGACGCCGGCGACCGGCACTCGGCGGAGGCTACCTTCGCAGGCGGAAGGGAGCGGTCATCTCGACCGGGCCGGCATCGCTCGTGGCGGTGACGCTGAAGACATAGCTCCCGGGCCGACCGCGCCACGAGATCGTCGCGTTGCCCTGGGGAAGGCTGCGTCCGGGCAGCGTCCGCAGGATGACTCCGCCGGGCGTCTCGATCCGAGGCGCCACGCGGGCCGGTCTCGCGAGCCTGAAGCTCGCCGTGACGCGGCGATGGCTCGTACGGGCGCCGAGGAAGCCGAGCGTCGTGTTCAGGGCGAGGTTCCGCTCTGCGACGGAGTGCCGCCCGAGGTCGTCGTCTGCGACGACGCGGAACGTCCAGTTGCCTTCACGCTGCCCACTGCCGGTCCAGTTGAACCGGTACGTACCGGGCCCCTTCGATCCGGAATCGAGCGGCACGACGACACCGCCTGGCCCGTTCATCGTCGCGGTGATCGTCGACGGTCGGACGAGCTTGTACGAGAACGTCTGTTGATCGTCCACACCGTCGCCGTTCGGCGAGAGGAAGCGACTCGTCGGCGCCGCTGCGTAGACCCCGTAGTAGAGGAGCGCGAGCGTCTCGGCCACCGGTCGCTCGCCGCCCGGATCGGAAGGACGGTTCAGGAGCTTGCCGTCGAACGCCATCGTCGTCGAGCCGCCGGCGTCGAGCGCGGATGCGGTGGTACAGCCGAGGCGCATCATCGTCAGAGCAAGCTCGAAGTTCGTCAGGCCGGTGCTGTAGCCGGGCTGCCGGCCGTCGACGGCGACGAGCACGATGCGGCCGTCCGGTAGCTGCCCCACCCCGGTGCGTGGATGACGCTGCGAGAGCTGCGCGCTGGTGAATCCTTCGAAGGACCGAAACACCGGCTTGCCACCTCGGACGATCACCGGCCCGCCGCCGAGCGCGTCGGTCACGTTCGCCCAGGGCGGCGTCAATGTCAGCAGGATCGAGAGCTTCGTCCCGACCGCCGCCTCGGAGCCAAGGAACGGCGCCTGGGTGCCTCGGGCGACCAGCACCGCGCCGTCGGGCGGGATCGGCTGGTCACCGCCCGATGCGTAGGCGGTCACGGTCGAGGTGAGCGGCGTATTCGGCTTCGCAGCCGGGAAGGGCTGAAGGATCGCCTGCGCGCCGCCGTTCTCCTTCGGCGTTCGCGGTCCCCAGGCGCGCGTGTACAACGTCGTGCGGTTCGGGCGCGGCAGCTCGTTGATGCCGAGGACCCGTCGCTGGCCCGTGCCTTGCCAGGAGCCCGCCATCGTCACGCGGTCGACGTGCAGAGCGCCGTCACTGTCGATCCCGACGGTCGACCGAAAGTTGACGGGCGCACTGTCGAGAACGCCGCCGCGGATGAGCCCTCCGGTGGGATGGCCGTCTCCAAAGCTGAACAGATCACCGTTGACGCCGGCGACCGTCGCCTGCGAGGACACCCGCCGCTCCATCGCCGTGACGCGCTCACGTCCGAGGATCGCCTCGTTCGAGAGGATCGGCTTCAGCGCATAGAGCCCGGTCGGCTTCGGTGCCGCGATGACGTGGATCACGACGGGTCCATGCGACGTGAACTCGAGCTGGCGCGAGTAGATCACGCCCGGCATCAGGGTCTGTCCGCGAATGGGCGTCGCCGCGGACGCCGGCGCCGGCGCGGCGAGAAACCCTGCACACAGGGCACAGATAATGGCTCTCCCAAGCACGACCCGCGGTCGAGGGTACCCAACGCATCTGCTCGCCCTTGTAAAGAACGTGTCAGGTTGGGTTGTACTGTGTGGATTCACGCCAACCGCGGCCGCGGAGGCCGCCCGAGGGAGGGGAGCCAATGAGACGCGTACTACTTGCAGTAGTAGTGATCGCGATTGCGGCCGTCACGCTCTACGCCACAACCGCGCCTGCCGGTCAGCAGGCGGTCACTCCGAAGCAGTTCGCGGCACTGACCAAGAGGGTGGCCAAGCTCGAGAAGACGAACAAGGCTCTAGTCGACTTCGCCGGCGTCGTGTTGACGTGCGTCCTCGACAAGGGCGCCATCGCAACGACAAAGACTCCGCAGTATCACGTCACCGGAACAGGCGAGGCAACGGATTTCTACGTGCTGACGACCAACAACCAGGAGTGTGTGAGCGCGATCAACTCGCCGCTCCTGCGGAAACTTCTACGAGAGGCGCACCGCTAGGAGACCCGCTCGAACATCAGCGTCGTCATCTGGGTGCTCTCGGTCCAGAGGCGGTGCGGCACCTCCTTCGGCCAGCGGACGAGCTCGCCGGCGCGGATCTGCGCCTTCGCGGCGGCGACGCTCGTCCAGCCCTCACCGTCGATGCACATCACGACCGTGTCGTTCAGGCCCGGATGCTCGTGGATGGTGCCGTTGGGCTCGAAGCGGAGCATCGCGATGAAGAAGCCCCACTCGCGGACGAGCACCTTCCCGACGACACCGACGCATCCCTCGAACGGCAGCGGGCTCCACTCGGGCCGCGCGAACTGCTCGGTCTTCAGTTCCAGACTTTGACCTCGCGGTAGAGCGTGTCCCGCTGCACCGGCGTCTTGCCGAGTGCCTTGATCAGATGGACGAGCTCTTCCGTCGAGGTGCGGTGCGTCGTCCCGGCGGCCGAGACGACGTTCTCCTCGATCATCACGGAGCCCATGTCGTCCGCGCCGAACTCGAGCGCGACCTGGCCGACCTTCATCCCCTGCGTCACCCACGACGACTGGATGTGCGGGACGTTGTCGAGGTAGATCCGGGACACCGCCTGCGTGAGCAGGTAGTCGAATGAGGTCGGCATGTCTTCGCGCGCGACCTTTCCCGCGAGGCGGTTGCCATCGTTCTGGAACGTCCACGAGATGAAGGCGCGAAAGCCGCCGGTCTCGTCCTGCAGCTCCCTGATCCGACGCATGTGCTCGACGCGGTCGCCGACGGTTTCGACGTGGCCGTACATCATCGTCGCCGTCGTCGACATTCCGAGTCGATGCGCATGACGCATGACCGCGAGCCATTCGGCGGTCTTCGTCTTCTTCGGCGCGATCTCGTCGCGGACGCGGTCGACGAGGATCTCGCCGCCGCCGCCGGGAATGGAGTCGAGGCCGGCGTCACGCAGCCGGGAGATCGTCTGCCAGAGCGTCAGCTTGCTGCGGCGCGCGATGTGCTGGATCTCGGGCGGCGAGAGGGCGTGCAGGTGGATCTTGTAGCGCGCCTTGATCGAGCGGAAGAGGTCCTCGTAGTAGTCGATCCCGAGATCGGGATGGTGACCGCCCTGCATGAGGAGGCCCGTTCCGCCGAGGGCGAGCGTCTCCTCGATCTTCTTGAAGATGACGGGCTTCGGGAGGAGATAGCCCTCGCGCGTGTCGCCGGGGCGCCGGTAGAACGCGCAGAACTCGCAGTCCGTGTAACAGATATTCGTGTAGTTGAGGTTCCGGTCGACGATGAACGTGATCCGGTCGGGATCGGCCTTGCGGTTGCGGACCTCGTTGGCCGCGCGTCCGACTGCCACGAGGTCTCGGGACTCGAGCAGCGCAACAGCCTCCTCGTCGGAGATCCGCTCTCCGTCGAGTGCCTTGTCGAGGACATGTCTCAGGGACTGTCCCTCGGACATGTCTGTGGCGCTCATGCGGCCACCGGGTCTCGGACGAACCGGAGCTCTGGGACTTCGTCGAGCTCATCGGCTTCATGTGCCAGCTCGAGGAAGGTCATCAGGCCGGCGCGCTCGCGGGGGCCGAAGCGATAGCGCAGCTTCTCGAAGTACCGCGCCAGGAAGCCGGCTGGATACCCGTAACGTGCGCTCGCCTCGTGCGCGAGCTGCTCGGGCTCGGCACGGGCAAGCCGCACCGATGCGACGAGCGCATCCTCCAGCTCGCCGAGACCGCCGCACAAAGGCTCCCGACACGCCCACACCGCGAACACCATCGGCAGCCCGGTGCGCTCGAGCCAGAGCCGACCGAGGTCGTAGTGCGGTGTCGGGTCCTCGAAGGCTGACTTCAACGCGGCGTCGCCGATGAGGAGCTTCGCGTCGGCCTCCTCGCCGAGCGGCACGTGCTCTGCCTCAGGCAGCAGCACCCGCGTCAGGACGACTGACGTTGCGGACTCCGGCGTCACTGCAACGTTGCGCACCTGCTCGAGCGGTTTGCGCGAGACGAGCTGGATCGAGTCCACCGCTCCCTCCGAACCGACACAGAGACGCGGCAAGAGACGCAGCGCATCCGCATGCCGCGCGTACTCGATCGACGAGATGGGAGCGACGTCGACCTCGCCGTCGAGCAGGCGCTGATTCAAGTCCGTCGGCACACCCTGAACCTCTTCCACGTCGGCGGCGAGCCTGTAGAAGACCGGCGCCATGTTGACGTAGGAGATGCGGCCCAGCCTCACCACCGGTGAACCTCGTTGTAGAGCGTGTCGCGCTGCACAGGGATCCTCCCGGCATCGCGCACGAACCGCACGAGCTCCGGGATCTTCTGCTCGGTCTCCGTCCGCGCGCCCGCGGCGTGGAAGATCTCCTCGCGCACGACCGTGCCCTGCACGTCGTTCGCTCCGAAGTGCAACGCGATCTGCGCGAGCGGCAGGCCCATCATGATCCAGTACGCCTTGATGTTCGGGATGTTGTCGAGGAGAAGCCGCGAGACGGCGATCAGCTTCAGATCGTCCGAGCCGGTCGTGTGACGCCATCCCCGCCGCTCGAAGACGGTGTTCTCCGGATGGAACGACAGCGGGATGAAGGCCAGGAAACCGCCGGTCTTGTCCTGCTGGTCGCGAAGCCGCAGTAGGTGATCGACCCGTTCCTCGTACGTCTCGACGTGTCCGTAGAGCATGGTGCAGTGCGT
>JBKPMS010000074.1:0-13873 GCA_046732275.1 Actinomycetota bacterium
GACCCTCCCCTTTGGGGACGAACGGCCAGAATGCGCCGCGCTTGTATCCGTAGACCCAATACACGGGGTTTTTCCCGCCCTGGAACTTGAAGACGGCGGCGAGCAGCTGCCCGCCGAAGCCCTGCTCGTCGAGGCCCTGCGCGAGGGCGTGGATCGCCGCTACCTGGTCCTCGAGGTCGGGGTCACGGACGATGAACCACGTGTAGCCGAACGAGTCCTCTCGCCGCTCGAGCTTCGCCCCCGATTCCGAGGCGACGGCGTCGAGGACCTGCTGCAGCTCGTTCTCCGCCCGGACGAACTCGCCGGCCGAGAGCGGCTTGAAGACGACCGCGCCTGCGCCCGCGGTGCGGAGGCCGAGCTCCGTGTCGAGCGTCACCGCAGCCGTGGTCAGCGCGAAGACACGCTCCCGCGACGGCGCGGAGAGCTTCTTCTTGCCGAGCAGGACGTCCCGCAGCCCCACGGGCTACGCGACCGGCCGGCCCATCTCCCGGGCGATCTCGGACAGCGCCGCGAGGCGCTTCTCGAGCGGCGGGTGCGTCATGAACAGCTGGCTCATCGACCCCTTGACGTTCGCGGGGATGATGAAGAACGCGTTCATGCTTTCCACTTCCCGCAAGTCGCGCTGCGGAATCCGGAACATGTCGCTCGCGATCTTCTGCAGCGCACTCATCAGGTGCTCCGGCGCTCCCGTGATCAGCGCCGACCCGCGATCCGCCGCGAACTCGCGGTAGCGCGAGATCGCGAGGATCAGGATCTGGCTGAGGAAGTACGTCACGACCGAGACGAGCAGCACGATCAACCACACCGGTACCGAGTTGTTGTCGCGGCCGCGCCCGCCGCCGAACATGCCCCCGTAGATCCCGAATCGCGTCAAGAGGCCGGCGAGCATCGCGAAGAAGCTGGCGACCGTCATGATCAGGACGTCGCGGTTGGCGATGTGGGAAAGCTCGTGCGCCAGGACGCCCTCGACCTCCTGCGGCTCGAGCCGCTGCCACAGCCCTCGCGTGACGGCCACGGCAGCGTGCTTCGGGCTACGGCCGGTCGCGAAGGCGTTCGGCACGTCGGTGTCGATGACCGCGACGCGGGGCTTCGGAAGGTCGGCCATCGCGCACAGACGCTCGACCATGGCATGCAGCTCCGGCGCCTGATCCCGCTCGACGACCTTCGCGCCCGACGTCGCCAAGGCCAGCTTGTCGGAGGTGTAGTACTGGAAGACCGCGATCCCGACCACGATGACGAGCATCGGGATCAAGCCGACGTTGAGGACCTGGAAGAGAACGACGGCGAAGACGACGTACAGCAAGCCGAGCAACGAGCCGGTGAGAATCATCCGCAGCGACAGACCCGCGTCGCGCCCGTAAGACCTACGTTTCATCGAGAATGCCGCTCCTTGAAGGCGTGGTGTACGAGAGGAATCGTAGCCACCGCGGTCGTCGTTGGGGGGTGCCTGCATGCCTCGACCGCCGACGCGGCGCGGCCCGTGATCTACATCGTGAAGCCCGGCACGATCTCCCGCCTCCCTGCGGGGGACTCCGCAGTAGGGCTCTATGTCGCGGGCGCCGGAGGGACGATCAGCCGCGAGTCGGCGGTCGCCTCGCTCCGGCGCGGCAAAGTGGAGAACGACCTCCTCGGCGGGACGCCGTCCGGCGAGCCACTCGTCGACCTCTCTTTCCGCTCGCCGCCTGCCGCCGGTGGGCCCGAGCCAATCGTCTACGTCGAGCTTCCACAGCCCGGGCGTCACCCCAACACGCAGCGCTACTGGGTCGCCTTCCGTGGCAGCGACTACGGCGGGATCCTGACCTCGGACGCGACACGGATCCGCGGGCTCGTGCCGATTGCCGATATCGCGCCGTCGGTTGTCGACCTTCGCCGGGGACGCACGGCGGCGATTCGGTCGGCGCCGGACGGCGACGCGACCTCGGACCTGCGCGCACTCGACGAACGGCTGCGGGAGATGCACCGCAATCGCGGTTGGGTCGAGGTCGCGGTCGTCCTGACGATTCTCGCCCTCGTGGCGCTGGCGCCGGCGGCCGCGGTCATAGCGGGCGCGGCAGCCATCGGCGCATCGCTCCTTCTCTCCTGCCTCGGCGCGTCGCGTCTCTGGGTAGTGGTAGTGGGGATGGTGACGCTGACCGCCGCGTTCTCTCTGATCGGCTCTGCGCGCCGCCGGCTGATTCCGGTCAGTGTCGTCCTCTTCCTCTGTGCGTACCTCGCCGTGCTGACGCTCTCTCCGGAGACGAACTCGCTGGCGATGCCGGGCGCCCGCCCCGACGGAGGCGGGCGCTTCTACGGAATCGGAAATCAACTGGAGACGCTGATGCTCCCGCCGGTGATCGCCGCGGTCGCGGTCGCCGGGTTGCCGTGGCTCGTGCCGATCGGCGTGCTCGCACTGATCACCCTCGGCTGGAGCGAGGCGGGCGCGGACGGCGGGGGGCTCGTGGTCTTCGCGGTGGCGCTGGCCGTGCTCGCGTTGCGGCTACGGCCGGAAGCACTCACGTGGCGCCGGGTTGTGGTCGCGGGAGCAGCGGTCGTCGCCGTCGCAGCGGCCTTCGTCGGGCTCGACGCGGCACTCGGCGGCTCGAGCCATGTCACCAGTGCGGCCGGCGGCGGCCCGGGCTCGCTGCTCGGTGACCTCGGCCACCGCCTCCACCTGTCGTGGGCGTCCGTAACGAGGGCACCGGGCCCGATCCTGCTGTTCCTCGCATGCCTCACCGGCCTCGTCTGGATCGCGACACGAGGTCCGCGCCGGGCGTCGGTCGACGCCATGCTCGTCGCAGTGGCCGTGTCACTCGTTGTCAACGACACTCCGGTCGACGTCATCGCGCTAGGGCTGCTCGGCTGCTTGGCTCTGCTCCGTTGGGAGGCAGTAGACTCGCGCCCGCATGCGTCGAGGAGCCCTGATCGTCGGCTGCGCGCTCGCGCTCCTCGCGTCGGCGGGCTGCGGGAGTGAGGGAGTGGTCACGCCCACACCGCAAACGGTCGTCGGCACCGTCCAGCAGCAGGCGCCTGGAAAGGCGATCTTCATCAATCAGGGCTGCGGCGCCTGCCATACGTACGGACCCGCCGGTCCCGAGGCGAACGGCCAGATCGGCCCCGACCTCGACAAGCTGCCGCTTTACGCCAAGCAGGCAAAGCAGCCGCTCGCCCCGTTCACGCACGAGTCGATCGTGAGCCCCGACGCGTACATTCAGAAGGGCTACCCCAAAGGCGTCATGCCGAAGTCGTACGGCGCGCTGCCGGCGAGCGATCTCAACGCACTCGTCGACTTCCTGACGAAGCCTCAGGGCTGAACCTTCCGAACGACTTCCCGCGCGAGCTCGCGGCCGTCGCCTGCGATCTCGATCGCACGCTGATCGGCGAGGACGGCGTCCTGCGCCCGCGGACCAAGGCGGCGATCGCGGCAACGCGTGCAGCGGGGGCCCACGTCGTGCTCGTGACCGGCCGAATGTTCCGGTCTATCCGTCCGTACGCGCTCGAGGCCGGAATCGATGATCCTGTCGTCTGTTACCAGGGAGCGGTCGTTGCGGACCCCGTGAGCGGTCATTGGCTCCGGCACGAGCCGATCCCGGTGGAGCTCGCACGCGAAGCGATCGCCGCCCTCTCCGAGGAGGGGTTCGGCATGAATTGTTACGTCGGCGACCGGCTCTACGTGGCCGAGATCACGCCTGAGGCGCGTCGCTATGCCGACTTCCAGCATCTCGAGCTGCATCCCGTCGGCGACCTGCTGGAGTGGCTGCACGAGCCGCCGACGAAGCTCGTCGTGATCGACGATCCCGAGGTTCTCGACGCGCTGAAGCAACGGCTGCTCGCGCGCTTCGACGGCCGCCTCTACATCTCCAAGTCCCTCCCCTACTTTCTCGAGCTCGCGTCGCCGGACGTCACCAAAGCAGCAGGGCTCGACTTCCTCTCGGAGCATCTGGGGTTCACGCGCGAGCGAACGGTGGCGTTCGGTGACGGCGAGAACGACATCGAGCTCGTCGAGTGGGCCGGGTACGGCGTGGCCGTCGAGAACGCACACGAGCGCGTCAAGGAAGTCGCAGATTTCGTGTGCCCTTCGGTCAGCGACGAGGGCGTCGCCCAGGTTCTGGAGGCGTACCTACACTCCGGCGCATGATCGACCTCCGGGCCGCGCGGAACGATCCCGACTCCTATCGCACGGCGCTGGCGCGGCGTGGAGCCGATGCCGCGTTCGACGAGCTGCTCGCGGCCGATGAGCGCTGGCGCACGCTCGTGCCGCAGGTCGACGAGCTGCGCGCTCGTCAGAAGATCGACGGAAAGCCGACGCCTGAGCAGCTCGAAGCACTGAGGCAGGTCAAGGAGCGGCTGCGGAGTCTCGAAGAGAACCTTGCCGCCGCGGAGAACGAACGGGACGCGGCCCTTGCCAAGGTCCCGAACCCGCCGCACGAATCGGCAGCGGACGGGTTGACGGAGGACGACGCCGTCGAGATCAAACGGTGGGGCGAGCCGCCTCGGCTCGAGCACCCCCGCGAGCACACCGAGATCGGCCGCTTCGAGCTGGCACGGGCCGCCAAGATCTCGGGCGCCCGCTTCGGCTTCATCGCCGGAGACACGGCGTTGCTCGCCCTAGCGCTCTACCGACTGGCCCTCGACCGCCTCGTCGCGGAGGGGTTCACGCCGATGCTCCCTCCTGTGCTCGTCCGAGAAGAGGCGATGTACGGCACCGGCTTCTTTCCGTCGGACAAGAGCGACTACTACGCCGTCCCCGAGGACGGCCTCTACCTCGTCGGAACGTCGGAGGTGCCGCTGATCGGGATGCACATGGGCGAGATCCTCGAGGAGCTACCGCTCTACTACTGCGCCTTTTCGTCGTGCTTTCGCCGCGAAGCCGGAGCAGCGGGTCGGGACACGCGCGGCATGTTCCGCGTCCATCAGTTTCAGAAGGTGGAGATGGTCGCCTACACGTGGCCCGAGGACTCGTGGGACATGCACGAGCGGATGCTTGCGATCGAGGAGGCGCTCGTGCAGGCCGTCGAGCTGCCGTATCGGGTGGTCAACACTGCGGCTGGCGATCTCTCGGCAGCCGCGGCGAAGCGGTACGACATCGAAGCGTGGTTTCCCTCGCAGGAGCGCTACCGCGAGATCACGTCGTGCTCGAACACCACCGATTTCCAGGCGCGCCGCAGCGGGATCCGCTTCCGGTCGGAAGAGGGTCGCCTGGAGACGCCGCACACGCTGAACGGCACGGCGGCGACCGACCGCTGGGTCCTGTCGGTGCTGGAGAACTTCCAGGGCGACGTGCCCGACGTGCTGCAGGAGTACGGCGCGCCCCCGAAGATCCGCCGCTGAGCGGCGCAAACCCCCGCCCGTTACAAAAAAGTTCCACTTCCGGCACAGTTCCGCGCGCGTTTTGGGTCAGACCCCGCCGGTCGGAATACGACGCGGCTGCTCCGGACGTTATGCACGTCTGCAATGGACACCTTCGCCTGTCCAAAACAGCCACGTCCCAGCGATCTTGTTCCAAAGCCGGTCCGGCTTCGATGCAATGACGTTCGTCGTTAGCGCCTCAAGACAACAGTGACGACATCTACGAGGGCGAAGCCGCGGCCGTCGGTTTCCTTGCGCAGCAGCTCGTCCAGCTCCGCACCGACGAGGAAGATCGCCGACGACACGAACACGTAGCTCGTAAGCAACAGCAGACCGGTCAACGTGCCCGTCGCACTCTTGAAGTTCGCGACGCTCGTGATCCAGAGCTTGAAGAGCAACGAGGCGACGAGCCACACGGCGATCACAAGGAGTGAACCGGCACTCGCCCACCGCGCGTCGACGCGCTCGGCAGGAGCGAGGCGAACCAGGACGCCGACCGCGACGACGAGCAGCACGAGCGCAACGAGCCAGCGGCCGATCCCGAGCAGCACATGAAGCGAGCCGCCGGCCCGCGGTGCGACGATGAGCACGAGAACGGCGCCGACGAGGCACACCCCGACGCACAGCGCCAGCAAGACTGCGGTAACCGCTCGCCGCACGAAGGAGCGCCGCTCCTCGACGTCGTGCACGCGGTTCAAGGCGTTCATGATGCCGACGACGCCGATGGTCAGGTCCCAGACGACGAGCGCCGACGCGAAGACGATCAGCGGAGCGGTGCCGCTCGAGAGAATCTTCTCCGCGGAGAAGTTGATCGCGTGGAAGACAGGGGCGGTGACGAGGGGCCTGATCGCCGGCGCGATCGAGTTGTGCCACGTGTCCTTGAGCCCGAGCGCACCGAGGAGGCCGAGGCCGAGCAGAACGAGCGGAATGAGCGCGACGATCGCGCGGAAGGCGATCGCCGAGGCGTAAATCGGAAGCTCGTGGTCGCTGAAACGGCGAGCGAGCTCATGGACGAGGTGGCGACGCTCGCGTCGCCCGGAACGGTTCCGCGACCGCGCCATGCCTGGAACATCGACGGAGGAAGCACGTTCGAAACGCGGCTACGCTGTCGTCACGGCGGGGTGCCGGAGCGGCCGAACGGGGCGGTCTTGAAAACCGCTGTGCCCTTCGCGGGGCACCGTGGGTTCAAATCCCACCCCCGCCGCTAGAAGCCGACATCCTCGGTTCGCGGCGCGTTCGCATTTGCTCGCCCAACCATCTGAGGCTGCTCGACGGAGCCATTGCACGGCTGATCCGTGCTCTCCGCAGTGGAAAGAGGCCTGGCTGCCGCGCGTCTTGTTGGCGAGGGAGGAAAGATGCGAGTTCGGGGCAGATTGGCGGTCCGAAGAGGATCCGGCCGGCCGGCCTTTCGGTCAGCCATTGTCCTTCTCTGCTTTGCCGCCGCCGTCGCAGTGTTTCCTTCGAGTGCCCGGGCGCTCGACGACAGGAGTCTGGCTGTGACGCTAAACGGGAGCGGCCGGGTCGTGAGCAGCCCGTCGGGTATCGATTGCCCGCCGGTTTGCGGCCGAATGTTCCCCCGGGCCACGGCGGTGACATTGACGGCGACAGCGACGAGTACGGAGTCGGTGTTCCTCCGTTGGGGCGGTGCGTGCGCGGGGTCAACCGAGAACACGTGCACTGTCACGCTGGATGGAGACCGGGACGTCGAAGCAACCTTCGCTTCCGAGACGACCACCTCGGTAACCACGACTACGGCAACGACGGGTATTCCTCAGCCTGGGCCTACTCTCCCACCGCCTGCAAACGTCCCACCGACAACCACGTCCGGCGGTGCTGCAGGGGCGCCGCCTCCTCCCGGCGGTGGGGCGGGAGCACCGCCTCCCAGTCGGCCCCCGCCGTCCGGATCTCGCCGAGCGCCACAGATCTTCGACCAGGTTGACCAGGCGCTCAAAACGCTTGCGCGGGCCAATATCGCGTTCAACGTTCCAACGAAGATTCGGTTAGGCCAAACAGCAGAGATCCAATTGCTGCTGGCGCCGTCGCTGAAAATTCGTCAACTGAAGCGCACAATTACGGCACTCGGCATAAGAGAAGGCGCTCAGGTGCGCGTCTCGCGGGAAATGGAGGCGCGGCTCACAGGGTTCGGCTTCAAAATCAACGCGATCACCGGCGAACGACAGCCGGTGAGCGGATCTGGCGTGACCGAATGGCTCTGGGAGATCGAGCCGACCGAGACGGGTACCCAACATCTCCATCTCACCCTCACCGCATTTATCAGCCTCGACGGCCGAGAATCCCCTCGTCCGGTCAGGACGTTTGACCGACCGCTCACGATCAACGTCACCTGGTACCACCGGCTGTCGGGCTTCGTTTCCGACAACTGGCAATGGCTCTGGGCCGCGATTCTGACGCCGTTGGCCGGGTTACTCGTCGGTGTCTGGAAGCCACGACGAAACTCATCCAGGAACGCCGCTTCTCCTCGGGCGCCGGTTTCGTCTTCGAGACGACGGCGATCACGGCCGCCGGGACGGCCTCGTCGGGCGCGGCGGGCGGCGCCTTAGTCGGCCCGACGAGGAGCGTCTCGATGGTGCGGGCGGCCCGACCTCCATCCGGGGGGTTACCTGCCATTCGCAACCTCCCGGACTTCTGCGACTCTAACTGGGATGCTTGCCGACCAGGTCATGACAGTTGGGACGTACGCCACCGCCGTCCTCGGCGGGGTTCTCCTCCTGCTGCTCGCCGTTCACGCGTACGCGTGGTGGACGATCCGGCACCTGGATCGAGGCGAAGACGCCTAGCGGGCCGACGCGACGCTACTTCTTCTTCGGCTGAATCGAGAGGGTTGTCGTCGCGGAAGCACCCTTGGTGTCCGTGACCCGCAGCCTGACCGTAACGCGACCGGGCTTCGTGTAGGTGTACGTCGGCGCCACGGCGGTCGAGTCGCCCAACACTCCGTCCCCGTTCAGGTCCCACGAATAGGCGAGTGCGTCGCCGTCCGGATCGCTCGACCGAGATCCGTCGAAGCGGATCGTCAACGGAACCGTGCCCGTCGTCGCGCTCGATGTTGCGACGGCCACCGGAGGGTTGTTCGCGGGCGGCGCCGGCACGAAGCTTGCCGTGTAGCTCACGGGCGTGCTCGGCGCGGTGATCGTGTGCGTTTGGGCACCGCCGTCCGACCAAGCCGAGAAGAGGTACGACGTGCCCCCTAACGATTGATTCGGGGCGCTGATTGAGTTCGCAGAGTTGACGATCACCGTCCGCGTGAACGCTGCCGTTCCGGTGAAGGTGGCAACCGTCAGCTGCATCCCTGTCGGATCGGACTGGAAGCTGAGGTCGACGGTCTGAGGATCGAGGCGGACGGACGTCGACGTTGCCAGTCCTTGTGCATCGGTCGCCGTCAGCTGCAACTCGAGATACGACGGGTACTCGTGATCGGGTGCCGTGAACGATCCGGACGCGACGCCGCTGAACGTCTGCAAGCCGTGGGTGTGACAGTCAGACGGGCAGTGGTGGAGGATGAGCGCCCAGCTCAGCCGCGACGCGGGCTCGTTGCCGTCCTGTGCATCCGTTGCGTGACCTGAGAAGTTAATCGTGTCGCCGACCTTCCATGTCGCTGTCGCGGCGGGACTGTCGATCGTTGGCGTCGGCGGCGTGTTGTTGGCGGAGATCGTGATCGGTTGACTCATGCTCGACGCGCCTTGGCTGTCGGTTACACGGAGTGTCACCGAGTAGGTCCCCGGGGTCGTGTAGGTGAACGTCGGCTTCGCCACCGTCGAGTCGCCGTAGACGCCGTCGCCGTTCAGATCCCAGGAATAGCTGATGGTGTCGCCCGGATCGGGATCTGTGGAGCCCGAGCCGTCGAACGCAACCGTCAGCGGAGCAACCCCGCTTGTCGGCGTCGCGGTCGCGCTTGCGATCGGCGGCTGATTCGCGGCGAAGTACTGGATTCGCCGGATCGTGCCGTCATCGAAGCCTGCGTAGAAGAGGTCACCGCCAGGGCCGATCTCGAGATCGACGGGTCCTGCGGCGGGAGTAACGAACGCCGCGCGGTTGCCCGCGTTGGGCAGTCCGTCCGTCCCCGGGAACATCACCCAGATGCAGTTGCGTGAGTGGTCGGCGAAGAAGAGTGCACCGTTGTAGGAGCTCGGGTATGAGCCGCCGTTGTAGAAGGCCATCCCGGTGATGGACGAGCTTCCCGTCGTACAGGCGTCGCCAGTGACGACGCTTGCACTGTGGTTGTACGTGTAGTACGGAGCGGTCGCCCACGCGTAGGACGGAACGCTCGCCGGCCCTGCGGCGTAGAGGTCGTTGCAGATCTTCAGGCCGGCGGCCTGGTAGCCGGGCTGCGGGGATCCGGGCCGCGAGCTGCCGCCCTCGTAGCACGGCCACCCGAAGTTGACGACTCCGCTCGTCGGCGACGGCTGACGGTCGATCTCCTCCCATGTGTTCCAGCCGACATCTCCAATCCAGAGGTCGTTCGTTCCCGGCCGGATCGTGAACCGGAACGGGTTCCGCAGCCCTTCGGCGACGATCCGACGCGCGATCGGGTCACTGCTCGTGGCGAGCGGATTGTTGGCGAGCGCGTCGCCCGTCGCCGGATCGAGCCGCAGCACCGCGCCGTTGAGCAAAGCCGGGCCGGCGACCCTGTGCAGACTCAGGCTCCGAAGCGAACCGCCCTCGGCCGTCGGGGGCGTTTCTGTGCCGCCGACCCCGGCGGGCGGGTCGCCGCAGGGATTCTTCGGGGTCGGAGGTGGAGTGCCGAGGGTCCCGCCGTACTGGCCGTAGTCGACGTTGTTGAAGCTCGCCCCGTCACCGCCGCTCACATACAGCGCGCCGTCGGAGCCGAAGCGAAGGTCGCCGATCGAATGGCTCGGGAACTGCTGGCACCAACCGTTCAGGAGCACGTTCTCGCTGCCCGTCATCACGTTCCCTGCCGCCTGCAGGCGTGACAGCCGACCCGTGACGACGCAGCCGTCGGTTGTCGCTCCTGGAGTGCCTGGACAGGTGTCGTTCCAGACCGGGGCAGTCTGTCCTGGCGGCGCGTCGTAGGTGTACAGCACGTACACGAAGGGAGAGGTCGGGAAGTTGGGGTCGAGCGCCAAGCCCAGAAGGCCGCGGTCCCAGAAATCGTGGACGTTGGTGCGGAGGTCGGCGAAGATCGTCGGCGTGGTGTCGGTCAGGTTGTCGAAGACTTTGATGAGCCCGCTCTTCTCGGCGACAAACACACGGCCGTCGGTTGCAAAACGCACTGCGGTTGGATGATTCAGCCCGCTGAAGACGATCGACTCCTGGAAGTTGCTTGGCAGCGCCGCGGCGGTCGCGTCGGTTTGCGCCTGAGCGCCCGTGAGGAAGCCGTCTCCCGAGCTCTTTGCCGCGGCGCCGCCGGCGAGACCTAGCAGGAGAACGATGCTCGATGTGAGGGCGAGAGCGCACGCAAGAAGACGATCGCGCTGCCTCGCGACGCCTGGATAGACGCGCCTTGCCCCCGGCAGGACGGACATCACTGCTTAGTAACACTCGTTACGCGGGCGGACTACTCCCCAAATGGCTAGATGAGACGCACCGAGCCCGCTCCGAGTGCGGCGACCCTGCGCGGCGACCCTGGTCGAAAGTCTAGTAGGCAGCGCCTAGGACGCCTCGTACCTTTCCAAGAACGGGCCCCTCTGACACTACTCGCAAAGGACACTCGCAAAGGAGGGTCAGCAGTGCACAAACCTAGAAGCGCCGGTGTGAAGTTGCTGGGGGTGCTCGTCCTCGCATTCGGCGGCTTCGCTCTAGCGGCAGTCATCGCCGGCGTGGGATTCGCGACTGATACGCCGAGCTCGTCGAGCTCGTCGTCGAGCACAGATACGACGACGACTATCCCGCCGACGACCTCGACCATCCCGCCCACGACCACGACTCCGCCACCGACCACGACGACGCCGCCACCCGGACAGGAAGGGTGTACGCCTGGTTTCTGGAAGCAGCCGCAGCACTTCGACAGCTGGCCCTCCGGGGTTACCCAGGACACGCTCGTCGGTGACGTCTTCACGGCCGCGACAGGTGAGTTCGCCGACGCGACGCTCCTCGAAGCCCTGAGCTTCCAGGGAGGCCCAGGCGTGGACGGTGCGACGGAAATCCTGCTACGTGCCGCAGTGGCTGCCTATCTCAACTCGTTTGCAGTGGACTATCCGCTGACCACTGCAGAGGTAGTCAGCATGGTCAACGCAGCACTCGCGAGCGGCGATCGAAGCACGATGCTCGCCCTCGCGAGCACGCTCGATGCGAACAACAACGGCATCGCTGGGTGCCCGCTGAGTTAGAGCACTCACTGGGCCAGTGCCGCGGGCCGGCATAGTCCGGCCCGCGGCACTCCCGGTCAGGAGCGTCGCGCCCGCTAGTGCAGGAGGTAGACGATCAGCGTCACGACCGCCAGCACGAGGAGGACGAACGCCAGATAACGGATGACGCGCGGGTCCTTTGGCGACGGAAGGATGTGGACGTGCACCAGGAGATCACCCGGGACCGAACCGGCGCCTGCGTCGTTGCCTTCTCCGCGCACGCGTAGTTGCGCCTCGTCCTGGAGGCCTGCGGGGATCCGCAGGCGCACCTGCTGCTCCGTCTGGACCACCCCGCGGCCGTCGCAGCGAAGGCACGGATCGAGGAGGTCCGAAGCGGGGTCGGGAACGTGCACGCTGCCGTGGCCCATGCACGCACGGCAACGCACGGCGACGGGATAGCGGACGAGACGCCTCGTCCCCTCTCGTGCCTCGAAGTCGCGGAGCTCGAGATCGAGGTGGACGTTCTCGCCGCGCCGGGGCGCCTCCAGCCCGGCGTCCGCCAACGCCTCTTCGAACGCAGGATCTCCGCGCCCGCGGTAGCTGCCGCGGTCGTACACACTCCGCACATCGGGGCTCCCGAGCACCGAGTGGGCCTCGGTCAGCTCGCGAAAGCGTTCGTCGGCATCGGGATCCTCGGTCACGTCTGGATGGCACTCGCGCGCGAGGTCGTAGAACGCACGTTCGATCGTCTGCCTATCAGCGTCCCGGGGGACGCCGAGGACCTCGTAGTAATCCCGCTCGACCGCCGCCATTCAGGACGAATGTTGCCGAACACCTCTGGTGCGCAACCAGATCGGGCGTAGGGGAGTTGTACAAAGCGTGAGGGGTGCGGCCATCCTCGGCCTGGTCTTCGGGCTCGGCGTCGTCGGCGGATTCGGGATGCTCGCGGAGCATGCGGACGCCGACCTACTGCCGCCTCCGCCGACGCTGCCTTCGACCACCGTTCCCAGCGTCACGGTGCCCGTGCCACCGGTCACGACCGTGACGACGCCGACCGTCAGCACGCCGGCCGTGCCGACGCCGACGACGACAGTGAGTACGCCGTCCGCCACGACGCCGTCGGTCACGACGCCGTCCGTGTCGACGCCGCGTGTGACGACGCCGGTCGCGACGACGCCGTCAGCCTCCGTCCCGAGTGTGACGACTCCGCAAGTTTCCGTCCCGAGCGTGACGACTCCGCAAGTTTCCGTCTCGAGTGCGACATCCGTCGTCGGAACGGCTTCCTCACCACAAGGCGGCGGAGGATCAGCCGCCGGCGGCGGCACCGGAGCCGGCGTGACCGCCTTCGGCGGATCGCGGTCGAGCGCCGGTGGCGCCGCGTCGTCCTCGTCGCCGTTCGGCGCTGTGGCGGGAGGCGCAATTGGGAGGCCTGCCTCCACTGCCGGTCCCGCCGGCCGATCGCCGGTTTCGAGCGTGCGCACGTCGCGGTCGTGGATCGGGACGAAGGGCAACAAGCGGCGGGCCACGACTTTGACCTTCGTCCTCCGGCACCGCGCGAAGGTGGTCTTCACGGTGCAACAGGTGTCGCCGGTGTGCCGAACAGTCGGTCACTTCGCCGTCCAGGCACGGAAGGGCGTGAACAGGGTGCGCTTCAACGGGCGCGTTGGCGGCAAGAACCTCGTTCCCGGTACGTACTACCTCGAAGCGCGCACCGCCGTAGGCCAGGTCGTTCAACGCGTCACGCTCGTGGTCGTGAACGGCGCCGCCCCGCCCACCCGAAACAAGCTCGAAGCACTGCGCACGGCCAACGTCTGTCCGACGACGAGCAACCCCGCCTCCACCTCGGCGAACCCGTTCGCCACGAGCCCCTTCTTCATGGGAGGAGCCTTCAGCATCGGCGCGACGGCCGCACCGGACAACGTGAGCCGCACCGTGACGCCGGACACCGAGGCGTCCGGGCTCGGTGCCGATAGCTCGAGCACCGGAAGAGTTCTCGCGTCGGCGGTCGAAAACACCGCCCGCGCGATTCGGCCGGCACTCGTCGCACTCCTCGCTGCCGCGATCTTGCTGCTGGGCCTGGCCTCGCTCCCGCGGGCGACGTTCTCCGACTCGCGCTTGAACTACGTGCTCGCGCGTCACCGGACCGAGCTCGCCGCATTCGGCGCCGCGGCGTTCGTCGCCGTCGTGATCGCATTTCTGATGGCCTGACGGTCGCGTCAGGCTCCCCACCAGAAGCTCGCCGCGACGACGGCGTAGAGGCCGGTGAGGATCGCACCCTCCTCCCA